>NZ_CFJNYH010000010.1:0-75975 GCF_984815275.1 Coprobacillus sp. | reverse complement strand
AACGCTAAAGCTAAAATCTTTACCACGCGTATAACACGTGGTATCAATTTATAATAAGAAAATGACATGTTCATAAAAACATGTCATTAATCATATTAATCTACATATGAAATTGTAATATATCTATTTTTACCTTCGCCTTTACTTTCTGTTTTTAAATGATCAAATTCAGAAATAACTTGATGAATCATTTTTCTTTCATCAGCTGGCAATGGATCAAGTTTAACTTCAATCTTACTTCTTTGCACTTGTTTTGCAATTCTTTTAGCCATTGAAGCAACTTTCTTATAACGACTTTCTTTATATCCATTGATATCTACACTAATTTCAATTCTTTTCTTAAATTCATTTTGAACAGCATTCTTAGCAATAAAACTTAAAGCTCTTAAAATAATACCATTCTTTCCAATTAAAATAGAATTATTATCAGTATTCACATTACAGTAAATACGACCATCTTGAACATAAGTAACTGTTTCAACAGTAAACTCCATATTAGATAGAGTTTTTCTTACAAAATTCTCTAAATATTCTTGAATCATACTTTGTGTATAACATTCAATGACAACCTTTTTAGAAAATAAACCTTTCTTTTCTTCAATCACTTCATAAGTTAATTGATCCGGAGTCACTCCCAAATCAAGACATGCAGTTTGGACTACTTCATCTTCAGTTTTTCCCTCATATGTTTTCATCATATTACCCGTCCTTATTGATCTTTTTTCTTTTCAACGTGATAAATTTGAATATATACTGTTCTAATAATTGTAACTAAACTTGTTGTTATCCAGTACAATGACATAGCAGTTGGCATTGATAATGCAAACCAAACAATCATAGCAGTCATAACAATATTCATAGTTTTCATTGATTTTTGTTGTTTTGAAACTTTATAGCGTGGATTTCTCTTTAACATAATATTATTTATTTCAATTGCTAAATATTGTGTAATACCTACAATTGCAACAATAATAATATATACCCAGTTTCCACTTGTAATTTGAGACATTGGTGTTGTCCCCAAATTTAAACCAAAGAAAGTTGCTTGATATAAAATTTCAATTCTTTGTACTGATTGCCACATAGCTAACATAATTGGTAATGTTAAGAATGTTGTAAATGAACTAAACATACTTACATCATGTTTTTTATATAAAGCCTGCATTTCAGCAGATTGTCTCATCTGAGAAGCCTGGTCTTTTCTACCAGCATATTTTCTTTGAATCTTTTCTAATTCTGGTTGAAGCATTTGCATCTTTTGTGTAGATACAGTTGATTTAATCATAATTGGTAAGATTAAAATATTAATAAATATTGTCATACCAACAACACCCCATGCAACATTACCTAAGATATCTGTAATAAATAAGATTCCTTTGGCAATAGGGATTGTTAAAATAAAATCAAAGAATCCTGCATCTAAACTCCAAGGAGTTGCTGAATTGATTGCACGATCTGCTAAAAGATTTCCTTTAGCGTCTAAGTTTTGTCCACATCCAGTGAGGACGAAAACAAACGCTACCAGAGCAAACACTTTTAAAAATTTCTTCGTACGTTGATCTAAATACATTTATTTTTCCATCCTTTTATTTATTTTGTCATAGAGATATTTTAAATCTTCAATATTGTCTTTGTATGAACAATCTAAAAATTTATTTCTCACTATCACAATAAAATCCATTTTTTGAGTTTTATCAAAAACATCATGAACCATCATTCTGACTTGTCTTTTTGTTTTATTACGAACAACAGCGTTACCTAATTTTTTACTAACTGAGATTCCTACCTTTAAATGACAATCATTAACTTTATAATATATAACAAACTTACGATTTGCAACAGATTTCTTATCTTTAATAATTGTTTGGAAGTCCTCATTCTTTTTTATTCGATATTCTTTTTTCATATTTTTTTAGAAAAAAAACCACATTAAAGTGGAATTTTTGTTAGGCAGATAAAACTTTTCTTCCTCTTTTACGGCGACGAGCAAGTACTTTTCTTCCGCCTACTGTTGCCATTCTAGCTCTAAAACCATGAGTTTTTGATCTTTTTCTCTTGTTTGGTTGATATGTTCTTTTCATTGATTACACCTCCAAAATACTATATTTTTTTATACACAGTAACATATGCCCCATTATTATATGAGTTTTACCCCTATAAGTCAATGAAAATATCGAATTTTCTAAGATTTCATAAATGTTTTTCTCAAGTAAAATAGGCATATTTTTTATTTATGCACATATATATGAATATGAGCAATAATAGATATTCACGAGTTATTCACAATGTGAAATAAGTTATGCACAATTGTGAATAACTTATTCAAAACCCTTGATATATATAGGTTTAGAGTGTGAATATTATAAGAATAACTTGTGAATGTGAATAACTTTTAAAAATAATTCACAATTATGCACAGTGCATAAAAAGTTACGCACATTCACAATATATAAAATTTGTGTATAATTAAAAAAATACGCATATATCAATACTTTTTGATGTGCATAACTATGTGAATAACTTGTGCACAGTTTTTTTGTTCTTCTATTTATTCACAATTTCCTCTATAATATGAACTGAGAGAAGGTGAATATGTGAATAATCTTGATACTGATTGGCAAAAAACACTCAATATATTTAAAAATCAGATTGATGATAAAATTATTTTTGATTCTTTTTTCACTACTTTACAGGTCAAGGATATTATCGATAGTGATGTGACAATTACAGTTGATACACAATGGAGTTTGGATGGTGTTTCTCCATATTTAGAAAAGTTAGAAGAAATATACAATACTTTAACAAGTGGTCATTATCAGCTTCATCTAGAAACTGAGGATGAATATAATAAAAGTATTCAGCAGAAGAATGATTTAATGCTTTTTAATGACAATTTGAATAGTGATCTTAAATTTGAAAATTTTGTTGTGGGAAATAGTAATAGAATTGCTCAAAATGCATCATTAGCCGTTGCTATGAAACCTGGTATTTCTTATAGTCCATTATTTATTCACAGTAATTCAGGACTAGGAAAGACTCATTTATTAAATGCTATTGGAAATTATGCAAAAAGCAAAGATCCATTTACTAAGGTTTTATTCACTACAAGTGAAAATTTTGTAAATGAGTATATTCAGTCATTATCTAATCATACAATTGATGAGTTTAATTACAAATATAGACATATTGATATCCTATTAATAGATGATATTCAATTTATGGCTACAAAAGAATCATCTAGTGAAATTTTCTTTAATATTTTCAATAGTCTCATTAGTAATAAAAAGCAAATTGTGATAACTTCAGATAAACCTCCTCGTGATTTAAGAGGAATGGAAAGCCGTCTTGTTAGCCGATTTGCATCTGGTTTAACAGTAAGTATTGATACTCCAGAGTTTGAAACATCAAAAGCTATCTTAAGAAAAAAGATTGAAATAGAAAATGTTGATTATCCAATTACTGAAGAAGTTTTAGATTTTATTGCCAGTCATTTTAATACAGATGTTAGAGAATTAGAAGGAAGTTTAAAGCGTTTGCTTTTCTATAAATTAATATGTGAAGAGAAGCGTGATTGTATTGATCTTAATTTTGCTTTAGAAGCATTTAGTGATACATATAAAAACCAACCAATACAAAAGAAAGAATTAACTGTTTCAAATATAAAAAAATGTGTTGCTGATTATTATAATTTAACTGTATCTCAAATTAATTCAAAATCACGGACATCTAATATTATAGTTGCTCGTCATATTTCAATGTATCTCGTTAGAGAATTAATTAAAGATATATCATTTATACAAATTGGTCATGAGTTTGGTGGTCGTGATCATTCAACAGTTATGAAAGCTTGCGATAAAGTTCAAAAGAAACTTGAAAAAGATTTAAACTATCGACAAGCTATTGATGACATAAAAAATAAGCTTGTGTAAAAGTTATGCACAGTTATCCACAACTTATTCACACATAAAAATTAAAAAAAGAATGATAAAATCATTACTTTTATAAGTTATTCATATTGTGCACAACATTATTATTATGATATTATTTAAATAATAGTAAATAAAAGGAGAAAAATGATGAATTTTAAGATTAAAAGATTAGCATTATTAAATGCTTTAGCAAAAGTATCTAGAGCTGTCTCAATGAAAAGTCCTTTACCAGTCTTAACAGGTATTAAATTTGATTTAAAAGATAATGAATTAATTTTAACTGGTAGTGATAGTGATATTACAATACAAACAAGTATTAAAGAAAATATTGAAATTATTCAAACTGGTTCTGTTGTTTTATCCTCTCGTTATATATTAGAGATTATTAAAAAAATTGATTCTGAATTTGTACATATCTATATTGTTGATGGAACATTAACAAGAATTAAAGGAGCTAATTCTAAATTTGATTTAAATGGAACTTCTTATATTGATTATCCAAGAATTGATTTAAATAAGTCTGGTGTTCATTTACAAATGAAATCTACAGATCTAAAAGAAGCCATTGAACAAACATCATTTGCAACGAGTGAAAAAGAGACACGACCTGTTTTAACTGGTGTTAATTTTAAAGCCAAAGATCATGTTTTAGAATGTATTGCTACTGATAGTTATCGTTTAGCCAAACGTATTTTAACAATTGATTCTGATGTTTCATTTAATATTATTATTCCTAAGAAAAGTTTAATTGAAATTAGTCGTATTATTGAAAAAGATGAATTTATTGATTTATATGTCTCTGATCGTAAAGTTTTATTTATTTTTGATTCCGTTTTAATTCAAACAAGATTAATTGATGGTTCTTATCCTGATACAAGTCGATTAATTCCTCATGAACATAATTATTCAATGTCAGTTGACAGTGTCAGTCTTCTTAATTCCATTGATAGAGCATCTTTATTATCAAATGAACAGACAAACATTATCAAATTATCTATGAGTGAGGATAATGTTATGCTTTCTTCTTATTCTCAAGAAATTGGATCTGTTGAAGAAAATTTATCGAAAGCTTTTTATAAAGGTGACGATTTGAGTATATCATTTAGTGCAAAATACTTAAATGATGCTATTAAAAGTATTAATGGAGAAAAAGTAAAAGTTTTATTTACTGGAGAGATGAAACCTTTTATTATTATGGATTTCGAAAAGGATGATATTATTCAATTGGTATTGCCAGTAAGAACATATTAATTTAAAAAGTATGATTTAGTCATACTTTTTCTTTATTTGTCGAATTCATTTTCTTGAATATATTAAAGTTTATGATATAATAACGGTGTTATATAAATAAGCAAAACTATTGAAAGATAGTGACGCAAAGCTATAGGGCCTCTTTAACGTGGCAGCCAGTTGCACAAATGTACAAAAGCAGGCTGTTTTGTCTGTTTTTTTTATTTCATGAAAGGAGAGAATATGAGTAAAAATAAAACTTTTATTAAAATAGTAGTTATATTTTCTTTAATTATTATCTTATTTGGCTCGTTCTTTCATTTCGTTCAGCAAATTAGTGATATGAACACTCAAAAAATATTAAATCATTTAGAAGATGTTGGTAAGGAAACTGCCAATATTTATAACTTAAAATTCAAATCTTTACAAAATGTCATTGTTAGTACAGCTGAAATTCTTGGAAAAGTGGATCATTCAGATGATGAAATTGGTAATATACTCGATACAGTTGCTCAAGGCCAGGAATTATTTCAGCGTGTTTGGTATATTGATAAAAATAAAACATTGCATAATTATAAAAAGGATATCATTTTAGAGGATCATAGTTTATATATAGATGAAATTTTTAAAGGTCATTCTGGTTTTACAAATCCATTTACTTCTTTATATGATAACAAGAGTGTGGTTGTTGTTGTTTATACACCTATTTATAAGAATAATGAGATTATTGGTGGTTTAGCTGGGATTGTTGAAGTTAACAATGAAACACAAGATTATATTTATAATGATGTATTTAATAATGAGGCATATGTTTTTGCAACATCTGCAGATGGTCAAATTATTTCTAAAATTAAGAATAACAATACTTTATATTTTGGTGATAATTATTTTAATTTTTTAAATAATAATGTTTATTTTATGGATAGTAATTATGATGATATTGTAAATAATATTCAGAAAAATAAATCTGGTTTTGCTTCCTATCGTTATAAAAATGATGAAAGAATGATTTATTATACGCCTGTTAAAATTAATAACTGGTATATTTTCAATGTTATTTCTAATGATATTATTGATGATTTAAATGATCAAATGAATGGTGAAACAATAAAATTAATATTAGAGATTATCTTTGTTTTTGTTGTTATGTTGTTTATCTTAATCCGTTATTTTATTAAGATTAATAAAATGAATGAAGAAGCAAACAATCAATTAAGAACAAGTAATAAAAAAATTGAAATGATTTTAAAGCAGACAAGTGATCGTATTTTTGAGTATGATATAGATAATGATAGTTTAATACTTGATGCCTGGAATGATTATCCAAAGATTATTTTAAATAGTTTCTTAAGTAATCTGCATAATTATAATTTTGTTTCAAAAGAACATGAAAAATTATTAAAAGAGAAATTTCATGAGATTATAAATAATAAAGATAAGATAGTATTTGATGCTAAATTACCATATATTAGTAGAGATGATGAGACATGGTTCCATGTTTCAATGATTTATGTTAATCAAAATAAGCGATTAATTGGAACTTTAAGAAACAGTACAACAGAAATGAATGAATATAACTTGTTGTTGCAAGATCAAATGTTTAAAAATTCTGTTTATTCAAATGCTTTATTTATGTTTGCAGTCAATTTAAAAAGTCAAAAAGTTGTTATTTATCAGGAAAATGGTATATATCACAATGTTATTGATGTACAATATGAAAATAGTTTCTTAAAATCTTTTGTAGAAGAGGCAGCTGAGAAAGATAGAGAACGTGTAGCTAAGTTCTTTAGTCATGAAAATATTCAAAATATTTATCATCATAATGGCAAAAGAACTATAGAGTTTAGAACATGGAAAGCTGATAAAAATAGGTATGAATGGGTAAAATTCAGAATACAATTTGAAAGACAAAGTAGTAATAATGAGTTACTTATGATTGCATATAGTAATGATATTAATGATGAAAAGAGTAAACAATTAGAGTATGAATATAAAGCACAGAGAGATGGATTAACTGGATTATATAATCGTCAGACATTTAATCAATTTGTAGATGATTATTTAAAAGAGAAAAAATCAATGAGTGATTACTGTGCTTATATGATTGTTGATTTAGATAATTTTAAGTCTATTAATGATTCATTAGGACATAGTACTGGTGATGAAGTTATTCAAAAAGTTGCAACTTTGTTAGAGTCTATCTGTTTTAATTCAGGATATGTTGGTCGTTTTGGTGGTGATGAATTTGTTATTTTCCTATATGCTCAAGAGTCTTATGCTGAAATTGAAAATAAAGCACGTAAGATTATTAAGAGTATTGAAGGAATAAAAATGGAGTGTATTCATGATATTACTGCATCTATAGGAATTACATTTATTACAGATGAAAAACATCATCGTGTCTTATTTGATAAATCTGATCAAGCTTTATATGTATCGAAAAAGAGTGGAAAGTGCAGATATTATGTTTATGTGAATGAAAAATAGAGAAATACTGGTCTTTGAGAGAGCAGTATTTTTTGTTATAATGATATTTGAAAAGAAAAAAGGAATATGGATATGTTTTAGAAGCCATATCATTCAACAATTTCTTTAGGAAGAACTGATTAATATTAATGATTCCTACAATTTTAGAATTAGATAAAAAATAGATTTAAAGATAATTTAAACCCAAAATTATAACAGTATTAATGCTTTAATATATCACCAAAGATAAGGGGGAATCAAATATGTATAAGATTTTATTGGTAGAAGATGATATCAATATTGTAAATCATCTTTCTTCTTTTTTAGAAAAAGAAGGATTTCTTATTACCTATGTTGATGGTCAGAAAAAAGCTATAGAGCTTATTAAAAATCAGCATTTTGATTTAGCACTTCTTGATATTTCATTAAAAGAAGGAAATGGTTATTCATTATATAATGAAATAAAATCTTATAAAGATATTCCAATTGTATTTTTAACAGCAAATCAAGATGAATTTAGTGTTGTTACAGGGTTAAATCTTGGTGCAGATGATTATATCTCGAAACCTTTTCGTCCACGTGAGTTGGTTTCCAGAATTCAAAATATTTTAAGAAGATATCATAAACAAGAGACTTTTTATCAATATCAAAATATTAAAGTCAATCCATTAACAGGAAAAGTTTTTAAAGATAATCATGAAATTTTCTTATCTGCTCTAGAATATCGTTTATTATTAATTTTCTTTTCTTATCCAAATCAACTTCTCACAAGAGAGTTTCTTTTAGAAGAAATTTGGAATATTACTGGAGAAGATGTTTCTGATAACACATTATCAGTTTATATGAAAAGAATTAGAAATAAAATTGAAGATAATCCACAAAATCCTAATATTATTAAAACAATGCGAGGATTGGGATATAAATTAGGTGATTGATATGATTTACATATGTATTGTGCTTATTATCATTATTATAGTAATGATAATATGGATGATTTATAAAGAAAGACAAATTAAACAAATATCTCAACAGGTTAATGCTATTCTTTTTCAACAAAAAGATGTTTATATTCCATATTATAAAGAAGGAACTCTCTCTTTTCTTGAAAGTGAAATTGTCAAATTGGTTAATCGTTTATCTGAACAGAATCGTTTATTATTAGAAGATAAAATAGTATTGAAACAATCATTAGAAGATATATCCCATCAAATGAAAACACCATTAACTTCTTTAAATTTAGTCCATGAAAGATTAAAGATCACTGAAGGAGTAGAAAAGAAAAAACTATTAAAAGAACAACAACTCTTATTAGAGAAAATAGAGTGGCTTGTTATAACATTATTAAAAATAGCACAAATCGATTCAAATACAGTTATATTTCAGAAAGAAAATATATCTCAAAAAGAATTATATAATAAATTGGTAAAGCCATTTGAAATTCAATTAGAATTAAAAGATATTTCTATTGAATTTCAAACTGATCAAACATATATTGAGAATATTGATATTTTATGGACTTTGGAAGCATTATCCAATATTTTTAAAAATTGTATAGAACATATTGAAAAAGGTGGACATATTAATATAATCATGAGCAGTAATCCTTTATATAATGAAATTATTATCCAAGATAATGGAAATGGAATTCATTCAGAAGATTTAATGCATTTGTTTGAACGATTTTATAAAGGAAAGAATGCAACTCAGCAAAGTGTTGGTATTGGATTATCATTAAGTCATATGATTATTGAAAAACAAAATGGAACAATAGCAGTTGAAAATACATATCCAGGAGCAAAGTTTACGATTCATTTCTATAAAGAAGTGATCTAAACTTTTTTCTTAAATGACAATATTGTCACGAATAAGTCATGGTCTTGTCACCTTGACATTATATAATGATTGATGTAAAGGGGAGATGATGATGAAAATATTAGAAGTTAAAAATTTAACTAAAATTTATGGTCATGAAGATAATCAAGTTGTTGCTTTGAAAGATATTTCGTTTACAGTAGAAAAAGGTGAATTTATTGCAATTGTTGGATCATCAGGTTCAGGGAAAAGTACATTACTTCATTTAATTGGTGGGGTAGATAAACCAACAAGTGGTGATGTTATTATTAATGGTGTTAATGTATATGAGCAAAATGAAGAACAATTAGCTATATTGAGAAGAAGGGAAGTAGGACTCATTTATCAATTTTATAATTTGATACCAGTTTTGACAGTTGCTGAAAATATGACACTGCCAGTCTTATTAGATAATCAAAAAGTTAATGATGAAAGATTTGAAGAATTACTTCATATTCTTAATTTAGAGAATAGAAAAAATCATTTACCAAGAGAATTATCAGGTGGTCAACAACAGCGTGTTTCTATAGGTCGTGCTCTAATGAATGCACCATCTCTTGTTTTGGCAGATGAACCTACAGGAAATCTTGATTCTAAAAATAGTCGAGAGATAGTTGATTTATTAAAATTAACACAACGTAAATATAAACAGACATTAATTATGATTACCCATGATGAAAGAATAGCTATGCAGGCAGATAGAATTATTGTTATTGAAGATGGTCAAATTAAAAAAGATGAGGTTATTCATAAATGAAAATTATGAATAAATTAACATTAAGATATCTTCAACAAAATAAGAAAAGAACCATCTTAACAATTCTATGTATTTCTGTTTCAGTGATTATGATATGTTGTATAGGAATTTCGTTATATTCTGGTAAACAATTTTATAAACAATATATTGAACATACTTCAGGATATCATCATTATACTATTGTTAATAATCATAAAGACATTATTCAATTCATGAAAAATGATCCAGAGGTCAAAGAGTATTATTTTTCTAGTACATCATTTTATTCTGTTGATGATAAAAAAAATGATGTATCATTAAATTTAAAACAAGGAGATGATACTTATTTTGAAAAAGAAAATTTTGATGACTTATTAATTAAAGGAAGATTACCAAATAATCATAAAGAAATAGCTATTTCACAAAAGTATTTAATTAATAACCATATTCAAAAGAATATGGGTGATACAATAAGTTTAAAAGAAGATGATTCTGAAAAAACAGAAACATATTTAATTGTTGGACTTATTAATGATTATGAAGCACGATCTTATTATAAAAAGTCATTTAATGCTATCAGTTATATTGATTTAAATGATCCTGAAATATATTATACTATGTATGTTATTGATAAAGATGTATCAACCAATATTTTTAAACATGGTGAAAAAATCAATCATGAAATTAATGAAATGTTAAATCAAGCAAGTGATTTTAATAATATATTCTATAATTCACAATATTTAGGTATCCAGGATATCTTTGAAGAAAATTCTCAATCATCATTTTTAACACTTTATAATATGGTAGCTATATTATTATTTGTTATTATATTTATTTCATTCTTTATTATTTATCAAGCTTTTAATCTTTCAACTCATGATAGAATTCAATATTTAGGTATGTTATCAAGCGTTGGAGCAACATCAAAGCAAAAGAAAAGATCTGTTTATTTTGAAGGTGCTATTTTATCTTTCATCTCTATACCATTAGGTATTTTTATAAGTTTTATAGGAATGACAGTGACATTTTTCTTTATTAATCAATTAGATGCTATTCAGATTATGGATGTTAAAATTCATGCTCAAATATCAATATTTTATTTATTCATTGTTATTTTGTTATCATTATTAACAATCTTTATTTCACTTTATTTACCCGCTAGAAAAATATCTAAAATTTCAGTTATCGATGCATTAAAGAAAAATGATGAAATTAAAGTCAAAAAATATAAATTAAGGACAAGTTCTTTTTCTAAAAGATTTTTAAATATTTCTCAACAGTTGGCAGTTAAAAATTATAAACGACAGGGAAGACGTTCAAAAGTGATTGTTTTATCATTGGTGATATCTATGGTTGCTTTTATTTCAATATTTAGTTTTGGTCAAAAAATAATAAAAACAACAAATAATGCGAATCATTTTGGATTATATGATATAGAAATGAGTACATCTTATGAAGATTATGAAAATATAACAGAATTTCTCGATAAGAATGAGAAAGTAGATGATTATTATTTTATTTCATACCCAATATCAGTGCAACTGAAAATTGATGAAGATTATTTATATATACCAAGAAATCAACAAATATATAATCAAGAAAATGATGAATATGAATTTGTTATGATTGGATTAAATGATTCTAAAAGAAAAGAATTGTGTGAAGAAAATGGTATAAAATATGATAATCAACAAGTTCTAATTTATAATGGTAATTATACTGATTATGAAGATACAAATGATCAAACATCACAATATAAGCATCGTTTTAAAAAAATTGATAACAATCTTTTTAAATCGCCTATTATTTATAAAGATATAATTTCTGATGAAAATGGTAATCCTGCAGAAGAAAAGAAAATCGAATTGAAAGAATTATCTTCTTTTGCATTAATTAATCAAGATAAATATAAAGAATTATATGGTGCAGACGGAAAAGGTAGTTTAATGATGGTTGTTCCTTTGGAATATATCATACAAAATCAATTAGGGGGACATACTTATTTTGAAGTTTATATTGTTTCCAAAGATCATGTTGAATTAACTAAAGAAATGAAAACACTAGGATATAGTGTTAATGATTATGCGCAAAGTGTGTTAGAAAATCGACAAATATTTCTAATTATAGAAATTTTCATTTATGGATTTGTATGTATAATGATTTTCTTCACAATGCTTAATATTATTAATATGATGAGTGCTAGCATAGAAAAACGTAAGAAGGAATTTGGAATGATGTTAAGTGTAGGAATGAGTCCTCAAGGTATTCATAAGATGATATGGTATGAAAGTTTTATTTATGGATTGAAGACATTACTTTATGCAACACCTATAAGTATTTTTATTGAATGGTTGTTATATAATCAAATTCATATAGAAGGTTATTCTTTCTCTATTTCATATATTGCTTATATGATTTCATTTATAGTTATCATGTTTGTTATGATTTTAACTTTCCGTACTGGTTTAAATAAGTTTAAAAAACAAAATATTATAGAGACATTAAAAGATGATATGTAGGTAGAAATTTCTACCTACTTTTCATTTTTCTTCTTAATTTTCATTTTAAGAGACTTTTATGTAAAAATGACTCTGGGTATGTTTTTGAATAAATATTGAATATGAGCCATAAAAACTATTATTTTGATTGAATTTATGCTATAATGTTAACAGTTTGAAAAAGATAGGTGACTGTAAATATGAAAGAAATAAGAATTAATACTGAGTATATTACTTTAGGTAAATTTTTGAAGTATGTGAATGCTGTTGACTCTGGAGCAATTGCCAAAATTGTCATTTCTGAAGGTGAAGTTTTCGTCAATCAAGAAATTGAAACCAGAAGAGGAAGAAAACTAAGAGATAATGATACTGTTTCTTATGACGGTGTAGATTATTTGATTCGTATAGACAATGAAAATTAATCATATTGAATTAAAGAATTTTAGAAACTATAAAGATTGCTCTGTTGATTTTGATCCTTTTATTAATATTTTTATTGGAAAAAATGCACAAGGAAAAACGAATTTATTAGAAGCTATTTATATTTTATCTTTATCTAAAAGTTTTAAGACAAAAGTTATTGAAGAGTTCATTTATTTTAATGAGGATTTTGCTAAGATTCATGGTCGTGTTAATTCTCATGAAAAAGATATTGATTTAGAAGTGGTCTTATCAAAATATGGTAAAAAAGCGATTATTAATCATAAAGAGATTAAAAAAACAAGTGATTATGTTGGATATTTAAATGTTGTTTTGTTTATTCCAGAAGATCTTATGTTGATAAAAGGAAGTCCTCGTTTAAGAAGAAAATTAATGGATATGGAGATTTCAAAGATATCTCCTATTTATATGTATAATCTTAATAAATACAATAAGCTTTTAAAAGAGAGAAATAAGTATTTAAAGATGTTGCATGAAAAGCATCGTAGATATGATGAATATCTTGATGTTTTATCTGAGCAGATGGCAAGACTTCAAGTTGATTTAATAAAGAAAAGAATTGAGTTTGTTGATTTATTAAATGATATTTCGTCTACAATGTATGATTATATTTCTTTACATAAAGAAAAATTGAGAATTGAATATAAATGTATATATAAAGATTTGAGTTATGAGGGAATCTTAGAGAAATATCAAAAGAATTATCAAAGAGATATTTCTTATAGTCAGACTGTTGATGGATTACATAAAGATGATATGTTAATGTCTTTAGATGATAAAGATGCTGTGACTTATGCATCTCAAGGGCAACAAAGATCTATTGTATTAGCAATCAAGATTGGATTACTGGAATTGATAAAAAAAGAAATAGGAGAATATCCTATTCTCTTATTGGATGATGTTTTGAGTGAATTAGATGATGTCAGAAAAACAAAATTATTGAATCTTATTCAAGGTAAAGTACAAACATTTTTGACGTCTACATCAATTGATGGTGTTCATCACCAAGTTATTGATATGGCTAAAAAAATTATGATAGAAGATGGACAGGTGAAAGGAGAAAGCAATGGAAGAGAATAAAGTAGAACATAGTTATGATGAGTCTGATATTCAGGTCTTAGAAGGATTAGAGGCTGTTAGAAAAAGACCAGGTATGTATATTGGTACAACTTCAGCAAGAGGTTTACATCATCTTGTATGGGAAATTGTTGATAACTCTATTGATGAAGCTTTGGCTGGATTTTGTAATGAAATTAAGGTTATTTTAGAAAAAGGTGACATTGTTAAAGTTATTGATAATGGACGAGGAATGCCAACAGGTAAACATGCAAAAACTGGTAAAAGTACAGTTGAGACGATTTTAACTGTATTACATGCTGGTGGTAAATTTGGAGGCGGTGGTTATAAAGTCTCTGGTGGTTTACATGGTGTTGGTGCGAGTGTTGTTAATGCTTTAAGTGAGTGGTTAGAAGTTCATGTTCATAGAGAAGGACATATTTATTATCAACGTTTTGAAAAAGGTGGAGTTCCTGTTGGTGATTTAAAAATTATTGGTGATTGTGATGATACTGGAACAATTGTTTCATTTAAAGCTGATCCACTTATTTTTAATGAAACGACTATTTATGATTATGATACATTAAATCAAAGAATAAGAGAGTTAGCATTCTTAAATAAAGGATTAAAGTTAATTTTAGAAGATCATCGCAACGAACCATATAAGAAAAATGAATACCATTATGAAGGTGGTATTAAAGAATATGTTGCATACTTAAATAGAAATAAGACAGCTATCCATGAGGAAATTATCTATGTAGAAGATGAAATAGATGATATTAAAGTAGAAGTGGGTATGCAATATAATGATGGGTATCAACCAAATATTTATTCTTTCTGTAATAATATTAATACACATGAAGGAGGAACTCATGAAGAAGGGTTCCGTCTGGCTTTAACAAGAGTAATTAATAATTATGCTAAAAATAACAATTTTTTAAAGAAAGATGATGAATCTTTAAATGGTGATGATTGTCGTGAAGGGTTAACTGCCATTATTTCAGTTAAGCATCCTGATCCGCAATATGAAGGACAAACAAAAACAAAGTTAGGAAATTCTGAAGTCCGTAAAATTGCTAGTAATATTATTTCTGAAGCTTTAGATAAATTCTTATTAGAGAATCCAGATACAGCATCAATTATTATGAATAAAGCAATTGTTGCGAGTCATGCGAGAATGGCTGCGAAACGTGCAAGAGAAATGACACGTCGTAAAACAGCTTTAGATAGTATTGCTTTACCTGGTAAATTAGCGGATTGTTCATCTAAAGATCCAAGTGAATGTGAAGTCTTTATCGTCGAAGGGGACAGTGCCGGTGGGAGTGCAAAGATGGGAAGAGATAGAAGAACTCAAGCTATCTTGCCACTTCGTGGTAAAATTTTAAATGTTGAAAAAGCAAGATTAGATAGAATTTTGGGAAATGCTGAAATTCGTTCTATGATTACTGCTTTTGGAACTGGAATTGGTGATGAATTTGATATTAGTAAATTAAGATATCATAAAATTGTTATTATGACCGATGCCGATGTCGATGGAGGACATATTAGAATCTTAATGTTGACATTCTTATATCGTTTCTTAAAACCATTAATTGAAGAAGGATTTGTGTATGCTGCTCAACCTCCATTATATTTATTAAAACATGGAAAAGAGGAACATTATCTCTATAGTGACTATGAACTTGAGAAATTAAAAGAAGATTTAGGTCCAAATGCTAAATATAATATTCAACGTTATAAAGGTCTTGGAGAAATGAATGCAGAACAATTATGGGAAACAACAATGGATCCTGAAAATAGACTTTTGTGGCAAATTGATTTAGATGATGCAATGCAGGCTGATGCAATGTTTGATACATTGATGGGAGAGAAAGTTGAACCTAGACGTGAATTTATACAAGAACATGCACAAGAAGCTGAGCTTGATTTATAGTAAAGGAGAGAAATAATGGAACAACGTGGAATTAAGAAAAGACTTCTGACAGAAGAAATGAAGAAATCTTTCATTAGTTATGCAATGTCAGTTATTGTACAAAGAGCATTGCCTGATGTGAGAGATGGACTCAAACCTGTTCAACGTAGAATTGTTCATGGGATGAATGAACTTGGATGTTATAGTGATAAACCATATAAGAAATCAGCCCGTATTGTTGGGGAAGTTATGGGGAAATACCATCCACATGGAGATTCTTCAATCTATGAAGCATTGGTACGTATGGCACAAGATTTCTCTTATCGTTATATGATTGTTGATGGTCATGGGAACTTTGGTTCAATTGATGGTGATGGTGCTGCTGCTGCCCGTTATACTGAAGCAAGAATGTCAAAGATTTCAATGGAATTGGTAAGAGATATCAATAAAGATACTGTCAATTTTATTCCTAACTATGATGGTGAAGAAACGGAACCAGAAGTTTTACCAGCCAGATTTCCAAATTTATTGGTAAATGGAACAACTGGAATTGCTGTTGGTATGGCTACGAATATACCTCCACATAATTTAGGAGAAGTTATAGATGCTATTTTAGCTGTTTCTCATAATCCAGATATTACAATTATGGAATTGATGGAAGATTATATTCAAGGTCCTGATTTTCCAACAGGAGCATATATATTAGGGAAATCTGCAATTAAAAAAGCTTATGAAACTGGTAATGGATTAATTATCATGAGAGCTAAAACGGATATTATTGATATTCATGGTGGAAAAAAAGCGATTATTGTTAATGAAATTCCATATATGGTAAATAAAGCAAGATTAATTGAAAAAATGGCTGAACATGTTAAAGAAAAGCGTATTGAAGGAATTACAGAGATTCGTGATGAATCTAACCGTGAAGGGATAAGAATTGTTATTGAATTGCGTAAAGATGTTCAACCTGAAGTGATTTTAAATCAATTATTTAAATTAACATCATTACAAACAACATTTGGTGTGAATACAATTGCTTTGGTTAATAATGAACCGCAAACATTGAATTTAAAACAAATGATTACTTATTATTTAGATCATCAAGAAGAAGTCATTAAAAGAAGAACTGCTTATGATTTAAAGAAAGCAGAAGATAGAGCACATATCTTAGAAGGTTTAAAGAGAGCTTTAGATCAAATAGATGCTATTATTGATTTAATTCGTACATCAAGAACAACTGAAATTATTCAACAAAGATTGATGAGTGAGTTTGATATGTCTGAAAGACAAGCCAAAGCTATTCGTGAAATGCAATTACAAAGATTAGCTGGTTTGGAAAGAGAAAAGATTGAAAATGAATTAAATGATTTATTAACTTTAATTGCTGATTTAAAAGATATTCTTGAAAATAGAGAAAGAATTTTAGCAATCATTGAAGCAGAATTATTGCAATTAAAAGATAAATTTGCTGATAAGAGAAGAACTGAAATTATTCAGGGAACATTTGATTTAGAAGATGAAGATTTAATACCAGTTGAAGATATTATTATTTCATTAACAACAAATGGATATGTTAAACGTATGCCAGTTGATACTTATAAAACACAAAACAGAGGTGGTAGAGGTATTAAAGGTATGGCTACGAATGAAGATGATATTGTTGATTCATTAATTAATATGAGTACTCATGATGATCTCTTATTCTTTACAAACTTTGGTAAAGTTTATCGTATTAAAGGATACAATGTTCCAGAGTTTGGTAGAACGGCTAAAGGGTTACCAGTTGTAAACTTATTGAATCTTGATAAAGATGAATATGTTAAATCCATGATATCTATTCGTAAAGAAGATATTTTAGAAAAGAAAGCTGAATATTTATTCTTTGTGACATTGAATGGACTTGTTAAGAAAACCCATATTGATGAATTTGAAAATATTAGACAATCTGGTAAGATTGCTATTGGTCTTAAAGAAGATGATCAATTGGTTTCTGTTAAATTAACAACAGGGAATGCTCAAATTTTAGTTGCAGCCTCTAATGGTAAACTTATTAGATTTAAAGAGAGCGATGTCCGTAAAATGGGAAGAACTGCTTCTGGAGTAAGAGGTATTAATGTTGATGGTGGACATGTTATTGGTATGACAACTGATCAGGAAGGTCAGTTTATTATGGCAATTAGTGAGAATGGTTATGGTAAAATGTCGCCATTAGATGATTATCGTGAATCACATCGTGGTGGTAAAGGTGTTAAGACAATCAACACAACTGCTAAGACCGGTCAACTTGTTGCATTAAGAGCTGTTAATGGTGATGAGGATTTATTAATTATTACAAGTGAAGGTATTGTTATTAGACTTCCAATGGATCAAGTCAAGACAGCTGGTAGAAATACCCAAGGTGTTCGTTTGATCAAGGTTGCTGAAGGTTCTACAGTTTCTAGTGTAGAAGTTGTGGAAAAGGCTGAAGAGGATAATGAAGAACCTTCTGATGAAATTAAGGAATAGTATATTTGAAAACTACAGATTCAATATGAGTCTGTAGTTTTTTATGTTTGAATTTAATATTATTATAAAGATAATTGATTATTCATTTCAATGTAAATTTTAGTAATTATATATTCCATGTTTTATTAATGACTCTAATTGATTTCCATCTGAATCATATGCGGATGCAGAAAGCACAGTATCACATGTGTAAATATCTAATATATACTTTTGATTAGATATTATTTTATTAATTTCATTAATGTTTGAATCATAAAGTTTATAATGGTCTATATAATTATTTTGATTATATCCACCTACAATAACCAGATTTTGATTATCAATACGTATATTATAATAATATAACATAGTTTGATTTGAAGATATTGGATCAAAGAATGCAAATGTATGATATCTAGAAGAATTATCTTTTTTAAAGACCTGTAAATAAAGTTGATTTCTATATTCATACAAATACAACTTTATTATTTCTTCTTTATAATGATTTTCTTTTTTATATATATTTAATTTTTATCTATTATATTGTTTGTTAATGCAATTTCTTCAATAACTTGATTATTATTTCTTAGAAAAGAAGAATCAATTGATCTTAAAAATAAACCATATCCGATACTAAGTATTGATAAAGTTATTGAAATAAAAACAATTATATATTTTTTATTCATAGAATACCTCCTACATATATACTATTATTCTAGCATATAAGAAAACATAAATTGACAAATTTAGCGATATTTCATACAATAAGTCTAAAGTGGGTGGAATTATGGCAAAAGAAAAAAAGATTCAAATTAATCAGACCTTTAAAAATATAATTATACTTGTGATTGTTGCAGCTATTTTCTTTTTGGTAGGGAAGATATGGCCTAGTGGTGAAAAACCAACAGTAATGACAAGTGATTTGTTATCACAGCAGATTAATGAAATTAGTGAATTAGCAACTGTTGAATATAATTATACAAATATGGGTAAATTTGAAAATCAGGCAACATTTTATGGATGGACTGTTCCATTTACAACAAAGAGTTTTATTATTTCATATGATGGTAAGATTAAAGCTGGTATTGATATGAGTATTGTGGAAGTTAAATTAAGTGGTAAGAAGATAACAGTGACAGTTCCAAAAGCAAAAATTCTTTCTCATGAAATAGATGAAAAGAGTATTGAAGTTTTTGATGAAACAAAGAATATTTTTAATCAGATTAGCATAACAGATTATCATCAATTTGCGATTGATCAAAAAGAGAAAATGGAAACAAATGTCAAAGAGAAAGGCTTAATTGAGGAAGCACAAAAAAAGGCAGAAACGACAATAAAAACATTCATCACATCATCAAATAGATTATCAGATGATTATGAAATAATATTTAAAGTTAGTGAGTAGGAGAAATCCTACTTTTTCTATTGAAAAATGGCTAGAATATAGTATAATGTTAGCAATTTGGGTATTTTTTAGGAGGTTATTTATGAAGTCAGCAAATAAAGGAAAAAAACTTGCAATGAAAATGATTATTGCGTTGGTTTGTGGTTTAATTGTAGGATTCGCTTGTATTTTATTAAGAGAGAATCTAATAGCCAATGGACAATCAGAGACTTGGACTACAATTAATAATATCTTTTTTCAAGATATTACTGTTGAAGGAGCTACAAGTGCTATAGGTATATTTTATATTATTGGTCAGCTGTTTGTGAATTCTTTACAATTAATTATTGTTCCTATGGTTTTTGTATCTATTGCATTAGCTATTTGTGTAATTACAGATACAAAAAAATTAGGAAGAATATCATCTAAAACAATTCTAACTTTTTTTATAACAACTATATGTGCATTGATTTTTGCTGGTATTATTGGAGCTTTGGTTTATCAAACTGGAGCATTTAATGCTGTGAATGCATCTGATATTGTTATTAAAGAAGGAACTGTTGGAACAAATCCATTAGCTATTATTTTATCCATTGTACCTAATAATTTTATATCTGCTCTGACAAATAATGGTGGTGTTTTGGCTATAGTGTTTCTTGCTGTATCAGTTGGTTTAGCAATGAATCAATTAAAAGATAAAACAAAAACAATTAAAAAGTTATTTATTGAATTAAGTGATATTATTTCTGTTTGTTTATCATTTATAATTAATAAATTTGCTCCATATGCAATATTTTGCTTATTAACAAGGACATTTGCAGCATATGGCATTGATTATTTAAAGCCAGCATTGGCATATGTTATTACAGTATTAATAGCTTTACTTGTCTATTTGATTATAGCATATCCAATTTATATTATGGTTATGGCTAAATTAAGTCCTAAACCGTTTATGAAGAAAATAGCGAAAGTTGCTTTATTTGGATTTTCAACATCATCAAGTGCTGCAACACTTCCTTTAAATAAACAAACAACTGTTGATGAAATGGGAGTGAGTGAACAAATTGCATCCTTTACATTGCCACTTGGGATGACAATTAATATGGATGGAACTGCTATTATGCAAGTTATCGCTGCTATTTTTGTAGCAGCTAGTTCAGGTTATGATGTTACATTTACATCTATGGCTATTATTGCTGTATTAGCATTAATTGCTTCAATTGGAACTCCTGCAGCACCTGGAGCTGGAGCAGTTATCTTATTTACGATATTAACTGGAATGGGATATACAAACGATGCAGCTTTACTATCTTATTCATTGATTCTTGCTATTAATAGACCTATTGAAATGCTAGTGACATCTTTAAATGTAGTAGGCGATTCTTCGACATCTATTATTGTTGCTAAAAAAGAGAACATGTTAGATGAGGATTTATATCATAGATAGTCTATAAATGTAGATATAGGGTTTATACCTATATCTATTTTTTAATTTACTCTTATTTTAAGAGTAAATGTGATTGAACTTCTAAATGGTTGTGGTATAATCTATGTGTTAAATCGATGCGTTGGATAAGTAAATAATAGAGTTATTATAGAGAACTGATGGTTGGTGTAAATCAGGATAGTTTATTATTGAAATCTCCCAACAAGAGAAGTTAATCACTTCCGGATGAACCGTTATCTCATATAAAGATATCATATTGATATGAAGTAGGGTGGCACCACGAGATATTCGTCCCTTGAAGAGGTGTTTTTATTTTATAATAAGGAGAGAGATAAAATGATTGATATTGCAAAATTAAGAGAAAATCCTGAACTTGTCAAAGAAAATATGAAGAAAAAATTTCAACATGATCGTTTACATTTAGTAGATGAGGCTTTTGATTTAGATAAAGTTTATCGTGAAACTTTAACAAAAGCGAGTGAACTTCGTGCTATGCGTAATAAATTATCTAAAGAGATTGGTCAATTTATGCGTGAAGGAAAAAAAGATTTAGCTGAACAAAATAAGGAAAAAGTCAATGAAATGGCTAAATTATTAAAAGAGTTGGAAGAAAAAGAGATTGAATTAGGTCCAAAATTGAAAGAAATTATGATGAAAATTCCTAATTTTATTGATGATTCTGTTCCAGTTGGAAAAGACGATAGTGAAAATGTAGAGATTCAAAAATATGGAGAGCCTATTGTGCCAGCATATGAAATTCCATATCATGCTGATATTATTACTAAATTTAATGGATTAGATAAAGATGCAAGTGGTAGAACAAGTGGGAATGGCTTCTATTATTTAATGGGTGATATAGCAAGATTATCTTCTGCAATGATTTCTTATGCTCGAGATTTCATGATTGATAAAGGTTTTACTTATTGTATTCCACCATTTATGATAAGAAGTGATGTTGTTACTGGTGTCATGTCTTTTGAAGAAATGGATGCAATGATGTATAAAATTGAAGGTGAAGACTTATATTTAATTGGGACAAGTGAACATAGTATGATTGGTAAGTTTAAGGATCAAATTGTTAAGGAAGATGATTTACCAATTACAATGACTTCTTATTCTCCATGTTTTAGAAAGGAAGTTGGAGCTCATGGTATTGAAGAAAGAGGTATCTACAGAGTTCATCAATTTGAAAAACAAGAAATGGTTGTTTTATGTAAGCCAGAAGATGCAATGGAATGGTATGATAAGATGTGGTCATATACTGTTGAATTGTTTAGAAGCCTAGATATTCCTGTGAGAACACTAGAATGTTGTAGTGGTGATTTAGCTGATTTGAAAGAAAAGTCTTGTGATGTTGAAGCATGGTCTCCTCGACAACAAAAGTATTTTGAAGTAGGGTCTTGTTCAACTTTAGGTGATGCTCAGGCAAGACGTTTAGGTATTCGTACTAAAGGGCAGGAAGGAACTTATTATGTGGCAACTTTGAATAATACAGTTCTTGCAAGTACACGTGCATTAATTGCCTTTATTGAAAATAATTATAACGAAGATGGAACAATTGATATTCCTAAGGCTTTACGTCCATATATGGGTGGAAAAGATAAGATTTGTTAAAAGAGTGACATTTGTCATTCTTTTTCTTTAGAAATTCTTATAAATTTTTTCACAAGATATACACACGAGTCTGTTAATATTATAAATGCTTAAAGAGAAAGTAGGTGAATTGATGAAAAATATTTTAGAGTATTTAGAAGAATCATCAAATAAATATTTTACAAAATCAGTATTTACTGATCAAAATAGAGAATTAACATATGGAGAATGTATTCAATATTCTAAAAAAATCGGAACTCAATTATTAGAACTTCATAAAACAAGACAACCTATTGCAGTTCTTATGGATAAAACAGTAGAGAGTTTAACAGCTTTTTTTGGAGTTGTTTATAGTGGTAATTTCTATGTGGTTATTGATTCAATGATGCCATTAGATCGTATTGAAAAGATTTTTGAGACTTTACAGCCACTTGCTTTAGTATCAGATTATCAACATCAGGAAGTTGCACAAAAACTTCATGACAAAGTCTATTATTTTGAAGACCTCATCAATATTAATATTGATGAAGATGGGTTATCTCTTATTAGACAACAGATGATCGATACTGATCCTTTATACGCTTTGTTTACCTCTGGCTCAACTGGTGTTCCTAAAGGTGCTATTTTATCACATCGTAGTGTTATCAATTATGCGACTTGGTATAAAGAAACATTTGATATAACAGATCAAACTCAGTTTGGGAGTCAAACACCATTTTACTTCAGTATGTCTGTTTCTGATGTGTATAGCACAATTATGTCTGGAGCCACTTTGCATATTATACCAAAATCATTATTTTCATTTCCAATTAAACTGATTGAGTATATGAACATAAAAAAGGTAAACACCATTTATTGGGTACCTTCAGCACTATGTATAGTTGCAAATCTAAAAGTTTTAGATTATATGGCATTGGATTATGTAGATAAAGTTTTGTTTGCTGGAGAGGTCATGCCAACCAAGCAATTAAATTATTGGATTCACAAAATTCCAAATGCTTTGTATGCAAACTTATTTGGTCCTACAGAAACAACTGATATATGCACGTATTATATTATTGATAGGGAATTTAAAGATGATGAAATTTTACCAATTGGTAAGTCCTGTAATAATTGTGATATATTCTTACTTGATGAGAATAATCATGAAGTCTTGGATAATCGTGAAGGAGAATTATGTGTAAGAGGGTCATTCTTGGCAATGGGTTATTATAATAATGAAATGAAAACAAAAGAAGTTTTTGTACAAAATCCTTTAAATAAGGCTTATCCTGAAATCATTTATAAAACGGGTGATCTTGTTAAGTATAATGAAAGTGGTGAACTTATTTATATAACTCGTAAAGATTTTCAAATTAAACATATGGGTTATCGAATTGAGTTAGGAGAAATTGAGGCAGCTGTGAATTCTTTAGATAAAATTCAAAGCAGTGCAGTTATTTTTGATGAAATGAAAGATAAGATTGTTTTGATATATACTGGGAAAATTGATGATATTAGTATTATGGAAGGCATTTCGTTGAGAGTTCCAGACTACATGAAACCGAATGTTATTGTCAAAGTAAAAGTAATGCCATATAATCAGAACGGAAAAATTGATAGAAAATGGCTTAAGGGTCATTATGAAGAATTGGGAGGAAAATAAAGTGGAAGAATTATTAGATATTTTAAAGGGTTTGAAACCTGGAGTTGATTTTGAAAATGAGAAAAATTTAATTGAAGATAGGTTGTTAGATTCATTAGATGTTATGAATTTAACAGTTGAATTGAATGATGAGTTTGATATCGAAATCACACCTTTAGATATATTGCCTGAAAATTTTAAATCTATTGAAACAATTTATGCATTAATTACACGTTTACAAGACGAAGGATAGTATGGCTTATACAACTTATGTTTATTTAATACTCTTTTTAGGAAGCACTTTTCTTCTTTATACGGTGTTTCCTAAGAAGTATAAGTGGTTGGTTTTATTAAGTGCAAGTTATCTTTATTATATTGCTGCTAGTCGTTTATGGTTAATTGTTTTTCTTTTCATGACAACATTAACTGTTTATTTAAGTGCAATATGGCTAGATAAAATTAATGACTTATTTCAAAGTGTTAAGAAATTATTAGATAGAGATCAAAAGAAGTCATTTAAAGAGAAATTATTATGGCAAAAGAAAATGGTAATGATTTTAATGTTATTGATTAACATTGGAACATTAGCATTTTTAAAGTATTTTAATTTTTTTGGAGATGTACTCAATTTTGCTTTATTAGATCATATGAATATGCATATTCCAATGCTAAAATTATTTTTACCACTTGGAATATCTTTCTATACATTACAAGCAGTAAGTTATGTTATTGATGTTTATAGAGGTAAATATAAGGCTGATAGAAATTTTGGAAGAGTTGCTCTATTCTTAGCATTCTTTCCAACTATTGTAGAGGGGCCTATTGCACGATATGATCAAGTTGCTCAGCAATTGTTTGAAGGACATTCATTTCATTATGTAAATTTAACACAGGGTGCCCAACTCATTCTATGGGGAATGTTTAAAAAAATTGTCATTGCAGACAGAGCAAATATGTTAGTAAACCATGTTTTTAATGATTATACAAAATTTTCGGGATTAAGTGTGATTATAGCAGTTATTTTTTATACGATTCAATTGTATACAGAATTTTCAGGAGCAATGGATATTGTTAGAGGTAGTGCACAGATTTTTAGTGTCAATTTACCAGAGAACTTTAGACAGCCTTTCTTTGCCAAAAGTATTAATGAGTTTTGGCAAAGATGGCACATAACTTTAGGTGCTTGGTTAAGAGATTATGTATTTTATAGCGTTTCTTTGTCAAACCCTTTTAAAAAATTTAATCACTTTGTTAGAAAGCATTGTAATGAGTATTTTTCTAAGCTTTTGCCTGCCACTACGGCATTATTTTTTGTATGGATATGTAATGGATTGTGGCATGGAGCTAGTATAAAATATGTTATGTATGGTATGTATTATTATACGATTATGGTTATTGGAATGTTTATGGAGCCTGTTTTTATTAAGGTATCAGAGAAATTGCATATTTGTAAAGAAAGAAATTATTTTAGAGTTTTCCAGATTTTGAGAACTGTTTTTATTGTCAATATTGGGATGTTGATTTTTAGAGCTGATAATTTGTCTATTGCTTTTGATATGTTTATTTCTTGTTTTAGAAATATAAGTTTTCAAATTCATCCATTAACTCATCTTGGCTTAAGCAGTTTAGATATGTTAATTGTTATTCTTGGCATCATAGTTGTTTTTATAGTTGGAGTTATGAAGGAAAAAGGATTTCATATAAGGGAAAGTGTTGCAAAGTGGCATATTGTTCCAAGGTGGACTTTCTATATTGCTGGATTATTTATTGTTATTATTTTTGGTGCATATGGTAGAGGATATGACATTGCTAGTTTTATTTATGCACAGTTTTAGGAGGATATATGAATAAAAAAGAAAATGTTAAAAAAAATATTATTGATTTCTCTAAAATTGTTATCTTCTTATCTATCTGTGGAGTTTTATTATGGTGTATAACGCCTATCTTTGTACCAAAAAATAATACAAAAAAAAGTGGTATTAAATATGAAAATGCACGAGGGTTTTATGGTGAAAGACATAATAGCATAGATATTTTTGCATTAGGAAATAGTGATTTGTATAGTGCCATGAATCCTTTAGAATTATGGAATAGTCATGGTTACACGTCTTACGTTTGTGCTGAACCTTCACAAAATATATTTTCTGCATATTATTTACTAAAAGATATTTTTACCTGTCAAAAACCTAAACTTGTTATTTTAGAAGTTGATCAGCTTTTTACTCGCAATGAAGCAGATGATATTGATGATGCATTTAATAATATTCTTAAGAATAAGTTTCCATTATTTGAGTATCATAGTCGCTGGAAAAATTTAAAAACAGAAGATTTTACAAATAAGGTTTCTTATATTTCAAGAGTTGAGTCAAAGGGATATATCTATCATAATAAAGCAAGGCCAAATAAATTAGGATTCAAGTATATGAAAAATAAGAAGAATTCTACAATAACTATGACAACAAAAATGTATATGAAAAAAACAATAGAATTAGCCAAAAATCATGGAGCAGATGTTCTATTGGTTTGGTATCCTTCTGCAACGACAGGAACTATAGATCGTCATAAGGCAGTTCAAAAACTTGCTGATCAATATAATGTTCCTTTTATAGATTTTAATGTTAATCAATATGATACTGGGTTTAATTGGCTAACTGACACAAGGGATGGGGGCAATCATTTGAATTATAATGGTGCTAAAAAGATGACAAAGTATCTAGGTAAATATTTAATTGAGAATTATCATTTGATCGATCATCGTCAGGACAATGCCTATAATCAATGGAATTTAGATTACCAATCATTTATGAAAAAGAATAAATTATTATAGATATTGATTTGTTTATCAAATATGATATAATAAGTCTTGCCATTACAATAGGCGGCTTCGAACCATGTCAGGACCGGAAGGTAGCAGCATTAAGAATGTCCGTTTATGTGTAGTGGCTTTTTTAAAGGAGATTAATTTGTATGACTGATATTGAGTATATGAAATTAGCTTATCAAGAAGCAATAAAAGCAAAAGATATTGATGAAGTTCCTATAGGTGCTATTATTGTTAAGGATGATTGTGTTATCGCATCTGCTTATAATCAAAAAGAGTCAAAGCGAGATGTCACTGCTCATGCTGAGATGTTAGCTATTCAAAAGGCCTGTAAAATATTAGGAACATGGCATTTGGATGGCTGTACTCTTTATTCTACATTAGAACCTTGTATGATGTGTAGTGGAGCTATTATTCAAAGCCGTATTGCTAAAGTCGTGTATGGAGCAAGTGGTCAACGTTGGCACGGAATTTCTCAATATCTTCATAATCATACATTTAATCATTATCCTGATATTACATCTGGAATATTAGAAGAAGACTGTTGTCAATTGATTTCCGATTATTTTAAATCAAAGAGACATCGTTTTTAATCAAGATATCAAGAAGATATCTTTTTATTATCTTTTGATGATAAATAAAATATGCTATAATTGACAAAGGAGTTGATATTATGGCATATAAAACATTATATAGAGTTTATCGTCCACAAAGGTTTGACGAAGTTGCTGGACAAGAACATATTATTACAACATTGAGACATGCTGTTGAAGAAAATAAAATTGCTCATGCCTATTTGTTTTGTGGACCTCGAGGTACTGGAAAAACAACAATTGCAAAATTATTAGCAAAAGCAATCAACTGTACTGGTAATCCAAAACCATGTGATGAATGTGAGAATTGTAAAGAGATCGCTTCAGGTAATCATCCTGATGTTATAGAGATAGATGCAGCTAGTAATAATGGAGTTGATGAGGTGAGAAATTTGATTGATAAAGTCAAATATGCTCCTACTCAAGGTAAGTACAAGGTTTATATTATTGATGAGGTACATATGATGTCTACAGGTGCCTTTAATGCCTTATTAAAGACATTAGAGGAGCCACCAGCACATGTTGTTTTTATTCTTGCAACAACAGAACCTCATAAAATTTTGCCAACAATTATATCTCGTTGTCAAAGATTTGATTTTATGAAATTGAGTTTAACTGAAATCGTTAATCGTATGAAAAGCGTAGTTGAACAAGAAAACTATATTTGTGATGATGAAGCTTTAGAAATGATTGCAAAGCTTGCAGATGGTGGAATGAGAGATGCATTATCAATATTAGAGCAATGTTTGGCATATAATGATCAACATCTAACAGTACAAGATGTTAATCATATATATGGAATTGTATCATTAGAAAATAAAATTGATTTCATAAAGGTTCTTTTGTCTAAAGATATGAAGAAATCATTATTTATTTTGGATGAAATGAAAACAAATGGTATTGATATTAAGAGATTAACATTGGATTTAGTTGATATTTTAAAAGATATTATTATCTATAGAAATACAAGTGATAGTTCTATATTATTTGTTCTTTCACAATATTATTTAGATATGATAGTGCCTTATATATCATGTGATGAAGCATTTGCATTCATTGATGTTTTAATGGATGCAAGTGAAAAATATGCTAAAGTTATTAATCCAGCTATATATTTTGAGTTAGCCTTGTTAAAAATGTGTAATCAAGTTCAATCGAAAAATGGAGAACTCATTGATAAAGTAGATATTCCTCAAACAGAATCTATCCAATATGTGAACGAAACTCAAGAGGTTAATACAGAAGCAATGGGAGAAGTTATTGAAATGGATAAACCCATTTTACAATCTCAAAATAACAGTAATCAAGTTATCTATGAGGATATTGATGAACAAATAGGTGAACCATTAATTGAAGAGGAGCTAATCTTAGAAGAATCTCAAGATATTATTCAAGAGGATATTCCTACATTCGAGTTTGAGAAACAAGAGGATGTGGAACAAAGCATAGATAATGATATAAAAGTAGATCGTGCAGATATTATGAATATTCTTGTACAGGCACGAAGAGAAATACTGGAAAGTATTCAAGAGAGATGGCCAATTATTAAGCGCTATTTGGCTAACTTAAATACAGCTAAGAGTGCAGGTATGCTTTGTGATGGTACAGCTGTTGCTGCTTGCCCAGGTGGTTTTATTATTGCTTTTGAATTCCAACCAGCTGTTAATGCCGTTAATTATTATAAGAATTATAAACAGTTGAGTTCTTTTTTAACAGAAATACTTGGACAAGAATATCGGTTTGTAGCTATTCAGCAGGATGAATGGATTCAAATGCGTAGTCAGTTTATTGATTTAAAAAAGAGAGGACAACTCCCTGAACCACATAATTTAACTCTTAAACATATTGATTCTCATGATTTAGATCATGTTGATTTAAATGAGGCTCAAGAATTTGCAGTTAAATTATTTGGTGATATTGTAGAGTTTAAGGAGGATTAAAAATGAATTTTGCTAACTTAGTACAACAAGCCCAACAAATGCAAAAGAAAGTGGCTAAGGCAAAGAAAGAATTTGATGAGAAGGAATTTGATATTGCTTCTCAAAATGATATTATTACTGGTAAAATCAAAGGAAGTCTTGAAATAACAGAATTACATATTGATCAATCTATGATGTGTACTGAACATCAAGAAGATGTTCAAGATCTATTAATGATTACTTTGAATCAAATGATTAAAAAGATTAATGATGAAAGAGAAGATACAGTCAATAAAGTTACTAATGGCGTAGATGTATCTGCATTCTTATAATGGAATATCCTAATAGTTTTGAAGAGTTAGTTGAATGTTTTAAGATGTTACCTGGAATAGGAACAAAAGGTGCTGAGAGAATGGTCTATCATATTCTGGCAATGGATGACGATCAGGTACAAAGGTTCTCACAAGCATTAATTGATTTTAAAAGTAATATTCAATATTGTCAAAGATGTGGTCATATTTGTGAAGGTGAACTTTGTGAAATATGTCTAGACCAACAGCGAGATCAAACGACAATCTGTGTTGTGGAATCACCTAAGGATGTATTTGCAATGGAAAAACTAAAAGAATATCGAGGATTGTATCATGTTTTACATGGAACAATGTCGATAATGGATGGAAAAACAATAGATGACTTAAATATTCAGACTTTATTCGATAGATTAGATGAAAATATCAAAGAAGTCATAATTGCTACAAATCCGACAAGAGAAGGGGAGACAACAGCGTTATTCTTGGCTAAGTTATTAGCTAAACAAAACATACCAGCTTCAAGAATTGCAAATGGACTCCCAATCGGGGGGAATTTGGATTATGCTGACGAATTAACTCTATTGAAATCTCTAGAAGGAAGAAAGAAACTATAAATCATCTCATATAATTAATGAGGTGATTTTTTTATGAGAAAAATAACAACAATCTTTTTTAGATTGCTTTTTGCAACAATTACTATATTTATTATTAATGCATTTGAACCATTGACACATATTAATTTATCATTAAATATATTTAATATATTGATGATTTCAATATTTGATGTTTTTGGTGTTGCTTTATGTATTGTATTAAAATTTATACTCTAGACGATTAAAGAAATAATGCTTTATATCTTCTCTATTTTTTTATATAATAGAGAAAGAAACGAGGTGTTATTAGTGTCTGGGAAATTTATAACTTTTGAGGGTGGCGAAGGTAGTGGAAAAACGACTATTGCTGCAATGGTTAAAGAAGTTCTAGATAAAGAAGGTTATCGAGTTACTTTAACAAGAGAGCCAGGTGGAGTCGAAATAGCAGAAAAAATTCGTGATATTATTCACGATGTAAAATATACAAATATGGATAGAAAAACAGAAGCTTTATTATATGCTGCAAGTCGACGCCAACATTTAGTAGAAAAAGTCATTCCTGCATTGGAGAAAGGTGAAATTGTTATTTGTGATAGGTTTGTTGATAGTTCGATGGTATATCAAGGATTAGCACGAGGAATTGGTATTGATGAAGTTTATAATATGAATTTATTTGCTACTGAAAATATTTTACCTAATCGTACTGTATTTTTTGATATTAAACCTGAAGCTGGATTACAACGAGTTTATGCAAATAAGGAACGTGAAGTTAATAGATTAGACTTAGAAAATATTGATTTTCATGAAAGAGTGTATGAAGGATATTTAACTATTTGTAATAGATTTCCTGAGCGTATAGTGAAAGTTGATGCTAGCCAAGATATTGAAGACGTTCTATTTCAAGTCCTTGAAAAGATAAGAGAAATTTTATGAATTTAAAAGATAATTTAAAGAAAGAACAACCTATACTTTATCAGATATTAACAAAGAGTTTTCAAAATGGTAAAATACCCCATGCTTTCTTATTAGTTGGAAAGAATGCTAGTCTTCCTGCTCACTATATTGCTAAGAGTTTGATTTGTGAAGATGATTTACTTGCATGTGATAACTGCAATGATTGTAGACGTATTGGTCAACATAATTATGCTGATCTAATATATCTTACAGGGAGAGATGAATCAATAAAAAAAGGTGATGTTGAAAATATTCAAGAGCAGTTTTCTAAATCATCTATTGAGGGTAAAGCAAAGATATATATGTTGGAGAATATTGAAAATTCTACTGTAGAAGCAATGAATAGCCTATTAAAAATATTGGAAGAACCAATTCCCGGTATTTATGCGATTTTTACTTGCCAAAATATTAATCGTGTATTACCTACTATTCAGTCTCGATGCCAAGTTATACAATTATTACCTAATTCTAAATCTTTGCTAAAAGCAGAACTGATAAAAGCTGATATACCGACTGATGATATTAATGTTTTAACTGAATTGTTTGAAACATTTGAAGAATGTAAACCATATATTGAATCTGAGGTATTTGATAAGTTAAAACTTGAAGTTTATCATTTTATTGAGGATATGTATTTTCATAGGGATAATTTATTAATTAATGTTGAGACTCATTTGTTAAAAGATTTTAAGGATAAAGCATCAATTCAACTTTTCTTAAATATGCTAGTTTTAGGGTTAAGGGATTTGTTTCACGTGAAACAATCTATGGAACTTACCTATTCCTCATATAAGAGTTTATTTGAAAAGATTGAAGATAGTCCAGAAAATATTATTGAGAAAATAGATTTAGTTTTAAATACAGAATATTTATTAAGCACGAATGCAAATGTCCTTTTATTAATGGATAGTATGATGTGTAATATATAGAAAGGAATTAATATGGAAGAAAAATTAGCGCTTGTACGTTTTAATAATGTTGGTAAATCGTATTTTTTTTCAACTGATTTAGATGTACATAAGGGTGATAAAGTTGTTGTTGAAACAATTAGAGGATTAGAGTTAGGTGAATTAATATCTGAACTTAAAGATATTTCTGAGTTTAATTTAGATACTGAGTTAAAAAGAGTAAAAAGAAGAGCAAATCGTGCTGATCTTGATTTGTTTGAGTTTAATAAAACAAAAGCAATGAAATCATTAGAAATTTGTAAAACAATTGTAAATGAATATAAGTTAGATATGCATTTAGTCAATTGTGAATATACTTTAGATGCATCAAAAGTTATATTTATGTATACTTCTGAGAGTCGTGTGGATTTTAGAGAACTTTTAAAGGAGTTAGCAAGTGTCTTTAAATGTAGAATTGAATTAAGACAGATAGGACCAAGGGATAAATCAAAAATTGTTGGTGGAATTGGTTCATGTGGTTTACCATTGTGTTGTTCTTCATTTTTAGGAGAATTTGATGGTGTAACAATTAATATGGCTAAAAATCAAATGTTAGCAATAAATATTGATAAGATATCTGGGGCTTGTGGCAGATTGTTATGCTGTTTAAAATATGAAGATGAAGCATATACAATCGAGAAAAGACGTTTTCCAAAATTAGGATCTCGAGTAAGGTTTGAAGATAAGATAGTTAAAGTTATTGGCTTAAATGTTATTAGTGATTTAGTTAAAATTGATTATGATGGAAATATTTCATTTGTTTCATTAAACGATATCAAAATTTTACCACCAAAGGATCATAAAAATGAGCAACGAGGTCGTTAATTATTTACTAGCATATAATGATATGAAAATTATCCAAAGAAAAGATATGTTTAATTTTTCTTTGGATACTGTTTTATTAGCATCATTCTGTACTCTTAATAAAGATTTACATAAAATTATTGATTTTGGAACAAATAACGCTGCAATTCCACTATTATTATCAAGAAGAACAGATAAAGAAATTATTGGTATTGAAATTCAAAAAGATGCTGTAGAACTTGCAATTAAGAATGTAAAACTGAATCACTTGGAAAATCAAATTACTATAATCCATAATGATATTAAAGACTATGTACAGACAAGTGAGAAATTTAAACTTGTTGTATGTAATCCTCCTTTTTTTAAAGTAGGAGAGAGAAGTCATATCAATGAGAATGAATATCTTCAAATAGCAAGACATGAAATAAAAATCAATTTAGATGAGATTATTCAGTCTGCTGCTAGAATACTTGATAATAAAGGTCGGTTCGCAATGGTTCATAGGCCAGATCGAATGATTGAAATTATAAATATTATGCAAAAATATGATATTGAGCCTAAACGTATACGATTTGTATATCCTAAATTTGGTAAAGAGTCACATATATTTTTAATTGAAGGAATGTACAAAGGAAATAAAGGAGTTAAGATCGAATCTCCATTATATGCTCATGAGGAAGATGGAAGTTATACAAAGGAAGTCAGAAGAATGTTTGGAGAAAAAGATGATGATTAGACAGAAGAGTTTTGAAAACAAAAAACCTACTTTATTTTTAGTAGCAACTCCTATTGGTAATTTAAGTGAAATGACATATAGAGCAGTTGAAACTTTAAAGAGTGTACAGTTTATAGCTGCGGAAGATACAAGGAATACAATTAAACTTTTGAACCATTTTAACATTACAACAAAGCTAATTTCTCATCATGAACATAATATAGTTACATCTATCCCTAAAATCATTCAATTGTTACAAGATGGATATGATATTGCTTTAGTTAGTGATGCAGGATATCCAGCAATAAGTGATCCAGGCTATGAACTAGTGAAGGAAGTTATTTCAAATGGCTATAATGTTGTACCAATATCTGGAGCAAATGCCTGTCTTAATGCCTTAGTAGTATCTGGCATAACTCCTCAGCCATTTCTATTCTATGGTTTTTTAGATCATCAAGATAAAAAGAAGAAAAAGGAATTAGAAGATTTAAAGAATTATAAAGAAACTATAGTATTCTATGAAGCTCCACATCGTATCAAAAAAACCTTAAATCATATGCTTAATATTTTTGGTAATAGAAATATAGCATTATGTAGAGAAATAACAAAGAAATATGAAGAAATTAATAGAGGTTCTATAGAGGAAATTTTAACTGTTGTAGATGATATGAAGGGTGAAATGGTTATTGTTGTTGAGGGATGTCATGAATCTACTGAGGAAGTCGTTTTTGAACAGTCAATAGAAGAACATGTTAGTGAATATATAGCAAAAGGAATGTCTACAAAAGATGCTATAAAGGAAGTATCAAAACAAAGAAAAATATCAAAGAATATTGTGTATCAAGAATATCATAAAAAATGAGTATATTTATATATTCATTTTTCTTTTTGAATAAAGTATAATAAAAGTATAGTAAAGGAGAGGAAAAATATGATTTATACAGTAACTTTCAATCCATCTATTGATTATTTGGTTCATGTTGATCATTTTAAGATAGGTGAAGTTAATAGAACAAATTCAGAAAAGATATTACCAGGTGGTAAAGGTATTAATGTTTCAATTGTCTTAAATAATCTTGGAATTAAAAGTATACCTTTTGGTTTCATAGCTGGTTTCACTGGTCAAGAGATAAAAAGACGAATTGAAGATGATTTTGGTATACAGACACATTTCATTAAAATAGAAAATGGTTACTCGCGAATTAATTTTAAAATGAAGAGTGATGAAGAAAGCGAAGTCAATGGGAATGGTCCAGAGATCAATAAATATCATTTAAATGAATTTTACCAAAAACTAGATTGTTTAGAAGTGGGAGATATTCTTGTTTTATCTGGAAGTATTCCTAAATGCCTTTCCAATGATATTTATTATAGAATTATGGATTATCTAAAAGATAAGGAGGTTAAAGTTGTTGTAGATGCAACTGGAGACTTATTATTAAAAGTACTAGAACTTAACCCTTTTTTAATTAAACCAAATAAGCATGAATTAGAAGAAATGTTTCACGTGAAACTTTTTGATAAAAAAGATATCATAATATATGGTAAGAAATTACAAGATATGGGAGCAAAAAATATCCTTATATCTATGGCTGGTGAAGGCGCTATATATATTTGTGAAAATGGAAAAGTATATATGAGTGATGCTCCTGAAGGCATTGTTAAGAATTCAGTAGGTGCTGGAGACTCAATGGTAGCTGGGTTTATAGCAGGCTATATGAAAACAGAGAGTTATGTTCATGCATTTAGAATGGGAGTGGCAACAGGAAGTGCGAGTGCATTCTCAGAAGAATTAGCAAGGGAGAGTGAAGTTCTCAATTTATTGAATGAAGTCCATGAGGTAGAATATGAATATTAAAGATCTATTGAAAGAAGATAGTATCATATTAAATGAACATAGTTCCAATAAGGAAGAAGTTATTGATACATTAATTGATAAGCATTTCGAATGTCATCATATTACAGATAAAGAAAAATTCAAACAAGCGATTATGGCTAGAGAGAAATTATCAAGTACAGGTATAGGCCACATGATTGCTATACCACATGCACAAAATGAGACGGTAAAGTATCCATCATTAGTAGCAATGGTAGATAAGGATGGTGTTGATTTTGATTCTTTAGATAAAACTCCTGTTAAACTAATTTTTATGATAGCAGTGCCAAAGGAGGGAGGTACGAATCACTTAGAGATACTTGCAGAATTAAGTCAAATACTCATGGATGATAAAATTATTAAAAATCTAATTAACGCTCAAACACCTAAACATTTTATTAATATTTTAACTAGCAAATTAGACATAAAAAATAATAAACAAGAAAATGATAAATTTGATGTTGTTGCTGTAACAGCATGTCCAACAGGAATAGCACATACATATATGGCCGCTAAATCACTAGAAGAGACAGCATTAAAAATGGGTGTTAAAATAAAAGTTGAAACAAACGGTGCAAGTGGTGTTAAAAATAAATTAACTAAAAAAGATATTGAACATGCAAAAGCTGTTATAATTGCAGCTGACAAAAAAGTTGAAATGACAAGGTTTTCTAATAAAAATATAATTCAAGTACCTGTAGCTGAAGGAATACATGAACCACAAAATTTAATTGAACAAGCTATGAATTATAATGAAGAAGAACGACTCCAAAAGGATAAAAAGAAAGTAGAGAAAAGTTATAAAAAAATTAAAAATATCTATAATCATTTTATGAATGGAGTCTCTCGACTTATACCAATTCTAATGATATATGGTATTATTAGTCAAATAATGATTATGTTAGGCATTGATCAATCATATTACATATATAATGATGCAGAATTAGGATGGTTTATGAATTTAAATCTAGAAAATATCCCATGGCTAGCCATTATGTTTTCAGGATGCCTATTTTCTGCTTTTATAGCAGAAAGCATAAGTGAAGTACCAGGTTTCACGGTAGCATTATTCTCATCGTTTATTTATATGAATCACAATCTAGGAATAATTGGAATGATAGTTATAGGATTTGTATCTGGTTATCTTGTATTAGGATTAAAGAAATTATTTTCATATATTCCAGAGCTAATGGATAGTCTTGTTCCAAATTATTTGTTGCCATTATCAGGTTTTGCTATTATGACGATTATTTTAACTTTTCTACCTCAAAGAGCAATTGATTATCAATATCAGGATCAAATTTTAGTATTAAGTCCAATACTTCTGATAATTATAGGTTTTGTTCTAGGAGCAATGATGTCAATTGATATGGGTGCTCCAATAAATAAGATAGCATATAGTATAGGAATTATAGGTATTTTATTAAAAAGATTTGATTTCATGTCAGCGGTTATGGTTGCAGGAATGATTCCTCCAATTGTTATCTGGCTTTCTATTATGGTATATCCACAACTATTTAATGAAAAAGAAAAGTCAGGGAAATGGAGATGCTTGGTTAGAGGTTTATGCTTTGTAAGTGAAGAAGCTATTCCATATATGATTAATGATAAAAGAGGAATTCATTTCCCTTGTATTATTGCCTCTGGTATAGCTGGTGCACTATCTATGTTTTTTGGATGTAGCCAGATGTTTCCTCATGGTGGAATCGCTACTTTACCATTTATTACCAAGCCACATTTCTTTATGATTTCAATTTTTGCTTCTACTTTAATAGGTATGAGTTTTGTTTTATTATTCAAAAAGAATATAAATAATTCATAATAAGACATTTAAATAATTTATAGAAAAATTAATATACTAAAAATAAACTGATCTCCTTTTTTAAATTAAAAAAATTGCAATGTGCAATATACAATAATTAGAAATAAATGTATAAAGAGAAAAAAGTTTCATCATAATATATATGGTGATAAATAATGAAAGAAAGTAGAAAAGTCGTTCTAATTGGAACAGGAATGGTTGGTATGAGTATGGCCTATTCACTTATGAATACAGGAGGAATAGATGAACTTGTTCTTATTGATATTGATGAGGAAAAGGCAAAAGGTGAAGCCATGGATCTAAATCATGGAATTCCATATAGTACAAATAAAATGAAAATTAAATCTGGTAACTATCAAGAATGTAGAGATAGTGATATTGTAGTGATTTGTGCAGGTGCAAATCAAAAAGAAGGGCAAACAAGATTGGAATTAACAAAAATTAATACCAATATTGTAAAAGATATTGCTTTAAAAATTAAGAGCAGTGGGTTTAACGGTATAGTCATAGTAGCAAGTAATCCTGTTGATATACTAAGTTATGTTGTTTACAAAGTTATGGGTATAGATAAAAGTAAAGTTATTGGAACTGGAACGCTGTTAGATACAGCACGAATGGGATATTTACTGAGTGAATATATTGGTGTTTCAAGCGATGACATTGAAGCATATATTTTAGGTGAACATGGTGATTCGTCTTTTATTTCTTGGACAAATACTTATGTAGGATGTAAAACACTATTAGAATATGTTGATGAAAAGAATTTAGATATGAATGATTTAAATGAAATTTATGATGATGTTAGAAATGCTGCTTATGAAATTATTGAAAGAAAAAAGGCAACATATTATGGAATTGGTTTATCATTAAATAAATTGATTAATTCTATATTTAATGATACTAATAAGATTTTATGTGTGAGTGCATATTTGGATCATGAGTATAAACACAAAGATATTTATATAGGAGTGCCTTGTGTTATTAATAGAGAAGGCATTAAAGAAGTTATCCAACTTCCTCTTAATGGTGTTGATCAAGGTAAATTTGACGATAGTTATGAAATATTAAGAAAATTAAAAGTAGAGGTAAAAAAAGATTTGGGTTTATCTTAACCCAAATCTTTTCTAATACAAACGTCTATAATTATAAACATATTTTTCCCAATATCCAGCTAATTGTGAAGTTTTAACACATTGATTTGCATATTGTCCTCTTGTTCCAGAACCATTACCAGCAGCATGAACAAAACTTCCACCACCGATGTAAATACCAATATGAGCAACACCGCTACCATAACTAAAAGTAATGACATCACCTGGTTGTAATTGAGCTCTTGTCACTGCTTTACCACTTCTTGAATAACCAGCAGCAGTTGTACGTCCTATTTTGACGCCTGATTGGCGATGAGCCCATGCAACGAAACCTGAGCAATCGAAATATTTAGCATTAGGATTATCCAATCCCTGACCATCTCCAAAACCACCACCAGGAGCACCCCACCAATAACGTGCACCAAGTTTAGTTAAAGCCTTTTGGGCAATAGCATTTCCTTTCGCTGAAGAACCAGGAACATATGATCCTCCACCACCACTAGGGGCTTGTGACATCAATTGTTCAAGTGCAGCATCTATCTTTTGTTGAGCCGCAGATACTTTCTTCGCTTCTGCTTGGCTATCAGCAATATTTTTTTGCTGTGATGCTTTCAAATCAATTAATTTATCTTGTAGAGCTAATTGTGTGTTTTTTTGTGATTGTAATGCAGCTTTAGCATTAAGCAATGTTTCTTTTTGAGAATCAAGTGATTCTTTTTGTTTTGTTAAGTCTGCAACAAGTTCTTTTTCATAAGATGTAATATCATTAAGACTTGTGAGACGAGAGAAGAATGTTGTAAAATCTTCTGCTCCAAATAAGAAATCAAGCATCCAATTAGAATTATATGTTGTTTGCATAACATATAAGCGTTGTTTCATTTGTTCTTCTTTTTTAGTAATATCTTTTTTTACTTTCTCAATTGAAGAAAGAAGATAATTAATTTCACTTTCCTTAGATGAAATCTCTGAATTTAAAGTATTGATTTTAGAAGAAACCTGACTAATATCATTATTTGTATCACTGAGTTCCTTCTTTGTCTCCTTAATCTCATTTTTTAAATTACTATTTTTTTTACGAAGATATTCATTGAACTCTTCACAAGTTTTTTTATCTGATTTTTTAAGTGAAGATGAAGAACATAACTTTATGTACTTTGATTCATTACCAGCAAAATCATTAGCACCAACTTGATTAGATGAGACCGTCATTGTGAAAATAGAGCATATTACTAAAAAACTTAAAACTAATTTTTTCATTTGATCACCTCGCCTTCTCATTATAACATAAAATTTTGTAGAATGAACCACCAATATTTGTTAAAAGAAGAAATATATTGGGTTATTAGTATAAATAAAGATAGATTATACATAAGAATATGATTCTTTTTCATAAATTACAAATCATATCATATATATAAGAAAGTATAAAAATTGAGGCAAATGTAAAGACAATATAAAAAAATGAACATATAGTATTTTGAAGGAGGTGAATCAATGGTTAGAGATGGTATTGACGTATCCCAATATCAAGGACAGATTGATTGGGAGCTTGTACAAAAACACATTGACTTTGCAATTTTAAGATGTGGTTATGGACAAGACATTCCAGGACAAGATGATCCTACTTTTAAAAGAAATGCTGATGAATGTACAAGATTAGGTATTCCTTTTGGAGTCTACCTATATTCTTATGCAACAAATGAAAGAGAAGCACTTTCAGAAGCTAAACATGTTATGAGATTAATCCAAGATTATAAAATGGAATATCCAATTTATCTTGATTTAGAAGATCCAAGAGTTGGGAGATTAACAAATGAACAAATTGAAAGAAACTGTAGAGTATGGGCAGATGAATTAGCTAAGAATAACTATTTCCCAGGTTTCTATGCTTCATATTACTGGTGGACTTCTAAATTAACTGGTGCATTCTTTACTCGTTATACAAGATGGGTAGCACGTTATGCTGAAGAGTTAGGTGCTGAAGGTTTTGATATGTGGCAATATACAGATAATGGTTTTGTTGAAGGTATCAATGCTCCAGTTGATAGAAACTTTGCTTATAGGGATTTTCCAGCTGAAATCAGAGCAGGTGGTTTTAATAACTTTGAAGCAGAAGGACCACAACAGCCAGAACAACCTACAACAAATTATGAAGTAGGTGATCATGTGACATTCGATCATGTTTATATTTCTTCAGAAAGTAGCATACCTTTGATTCCATATATGAATCATGGAACAATTACAAGAATTGTTGCAGGAGCAAGAAATCCTTACCTAATAGGAAATGGGTTAGGTTGGGTTAATAATGAAAGTATTACAGGAACAATGCGTTATCTATCTAATCCGACATATAGAGGAGACTCTTTAGTAGATGCCTTAACACAAATAGGAGTAGATGCTTCTTTTGCATCACGTCGTGATTTAGCTAGAAAGAATGGTATTGAAAATTATACAGGAAGTGCAAAACAAAACTTAGAACTCTTACAATTGTTAAGAGAAGGTAGATTAAGACAATAAAGGAATTTCCTTTATTGTCTTTTTGTATGTACAATTATTAATTTGTTAAAAAATAAATTTATATAATTTATTTTGGGATTAATAAAAAGAAAAAAATCATATTGTATTCATGTTTGTACAAGCGTATAATGATTGCGTATTAACGGAGGAGCAGTATGGTTTACGCAAAAACAAAAGATAAAGAAGAATGGAAAAAGCACGTAACTTCAATGTGTTGTGTTTTAATAGCTTCACTGATTATGTCAGTGAATATCAAATCATTTGTCAGAGCAGGAAATTTAATTCCAGGAGGATTTACAGGTCTTTCATTATTATTGCAGAGATCTGCCCTTGAATTTTTAGGAGTCAGTTTACCTTATTCATTTATAAATATTGCTTTAAATGCAGTCCCAGCTTTTATTGGATTTAAAATGATTGGAAAGAAGTTTACAAGTTACTCAGTTATCATGATTATTTTAAATTCATTTCTTGTTGATTTAATTCCAGTTGCACCAATTACATATGACCCATTGCTAGTATCTGTATTTGGAGGAATTCTTAATGGTATAGCGATTGTTATTGCATTATATGGAAAAGCATCTAGTGGGGGGACTGATTTTATTGCAGTTTATTTATCAAATAAACTAAAAAAACCATCTTGGAATTTTGTCTTTGGAATTAATGTTGTTATTTTAATGGCTGCTGGATTGTTGTTTGGATTCGAAGAAGCTATGTATTCTATTATTTTCCAATTTGTATCAACACAAATTATAGAAAGGTTTCATCAAAGAGACCAAAGAGTTACTCTGTTTATTGTTACAAGCAAAGCTCAACTCTTAGAACAAGAATTAATGAGTTATACTCATCATGGAGTTACACGTTTAGAGGGACAGGGATGTTATTTAAAAGAAAATAAAGCATTATTATATACTGTTGTTGGAGCAGATGAAGTCAAAGATGTTGTTCATCTTGTAAAAGCATTAGATTCAAAGGTATTTATTAATACAGTAAAATCAGAAGGAATAACAGGAAGATTTTATCAAGAGCCTTTAGAATAGATAAAAATATTATTTAAGTTCATATTAATAATTTCATGTAAAACAAAAAAAACAGATTAAATATCTGTTTGTAAGTTGTGGTTATATTCATAAAGAAAACTTTCAAGTATTTGAACATGTAATTGTTCATCTTTAATAATTCTATTTAAGACATCTTGAATAATAGGTTCATGAATGCATGAAGCCTGATGCTGATAAATTTGAATCGTATTTTGTTCTTGAATAATGGCATTTTCAAGCATTGTGTTAATCTGACGTGGATAGACATTATATCCAGGAGACCAATATTCTAAAAAATCATTTTGACAATCCCATAAACGAGGATCAACCCCAAGATGACAACACATTTTGGCAAAAATCTCTAAATGATGCATTTCAACAATACTAATCTTATGCATAGCTTGTGATAGTTCAGGCCAAAGTTGTTCTAAAATAACATGGTTATAGAAGTATAAACTGACAGCATTCATTTCACATTGTAATCCACCAATATTAGAAAGAAGGATTTGTCCATAGGCAATATTCATGTCTAAATTGTCAATTGATGGATAGGGTTCATTGATATAATATTCCATATAAAAACCTCCATATTCTTATATATGAAGGTTTTTCTTATTTATTCAATATTTTTTCAAACGCAATACGTGGTGCACCACTTTCAAGCATAATCTGGCCACATGATTCAAATCCATTTTTAGTGAGAAAACGTTGCATAGATTGATTATCATGGTGAGTATCAATACGAATACTATAAATATGATTTTGAAGACATTGTTCAATTGCAAAATCAAGAAGTTGTTTTGCAAGATTTTGTCCTTTATAATTTTCATCAACAACAATTCTATGTATGACAGCATAAGTCTGATTATTAGTTAACCATTGACCATCAATATCTTTATAACATGGATCGTCTTCAAAAGCAAAATACATAGTAGCCATAATATTATTTTGAAACAAAACATAGCTATGTCCCTTATCAATATCAGAATAGATATTTTCATCCTTTGGATAACCATCCTGCCATTGGTCAATACCATTGTTTTTAAAATAAAGTTGTGCTTGATGCACAAGCTTCATAATTGCTTGTACATCATTAACACTAGATTTTTTAATACTCATATTCTTCCTCCCTTAATCCATATATAATTAGATCATGATAGTTATTATTTTTATAGACATGTTTTTTTAAATAGCCTTCTTTTTGGAATCCATTTGCTTCTAAAACGTGACATGATGCAATATTTTCACTATAGATTTCTGCATATATTTTGGTAATTGTAAAATGACTAAAGAGATAATCACAAAACATTTTAACAACTCGCTTTGTAATTCCTAATCCCCAATATTGACTACCAATCCAATAACCAATTTCACAATTTTTTATAAAAACATCTTTATGAAATGTAGCACCTACACAACCAATACAAATTCCATCAACAACAATTCCAAAATCCAAAGCATTATGTTCTAAAGAATGAGTTATAAATCTCATTGCATGATCTAATGTATATGGAAAAGGAAAAGAATTCTTTAAATAGCGATTGACCAAAGGATCATTAGCATGAATTGCTAATTGGCAAGGGTCAATCTCATCTAATGATAAAAGTTCTATTTTCATATATCTCCTTAAGGAAGAGGCTTATCACTTGCAAGATACAGATCATACCATTCTTGCCTTGTCAATTTTATATTACAGGCAGCAACACTTTCTCTTAAATGTTTTATTGAAGTTGTTCCTAAAATAGGTTGCATACATGCAGGATGACGCAATAGCCATGCAATCGCAATAGCACTCTTTGTTACATGGTATTCATCAGCAAGCCTTTGCATGACAGTATTTAATTTTAGATAATCAGGATTATCTAAAAATGTTCCTTCAGCCCATGAAGCTTGTACAACACTCCATGGCTGAATAGTTATATCCTTAAGACGACAATAATCTAAAACACCACCATCTTTATCTTGAGCCCAATTTTCTTTCATATTCATATTTAAACCAGCATCAATCATGACAGAATGGACAATGGACAATTGTAATTGATTGATAATAATAGGATGTTTCGTATACTTTTGTAAAAGTTCAATTTGGAATGGAGTATGATTAGAAACTCCAAAATATTTCACTTTCCCTGATTCATATAATTCATCAAATGCTTCAGCAACTTCCTTTGGATCACATAGAGCATCTGGTCTATGTAATAGTAGGATTTCTACATAATCAGTTTGTAATCTTTCTAATGAAGCATAGACGCTATTAATAATATGCTCTTTTGAAAAATCGTATCTTTTTCCTGGTATAATTGCACATTTTGTCTGTATAACCATTTGTTTTCTTAATTCAGGATTCCTACTTAAGACTTGTCCAAAAATTTCTTCAGATTTTCCACCACCATAAATATCAGCATGGTCAAAAAAATTAATTCCCTCATCTAAAGCAGTCTTCACTAATTCCTCAACTTCTTCAACACTTTTATTTGCAATTCTCATACAACCTAATGCTACTCTTGATACTTTCAGATCTGTATGAGGTAAATCAAAATATTCCATAATAATATCCTCCTATGTAGTTATTGTACTAAATTATGACTCTAATGTAAAAGAGGAAAAGAATGGTTTTTATAAATAATCAGGAAAATGATAGATAAAGACTGATATCTATATCTCAATTGTCTGACTTTACTTTTTAAGTTATAACTTATACAATAGAAGTATCATTATTGTATAATGGTTTATAGTAAAATATGAAAAATGAGTGAGGTGAAGAATATGGTTTATCATATTGTTAATATTGTTGTTTATATTATTTCTATTGCCCTGGCAATGATTGGTATGAGTTGCTTTAAATTTGAAGAATATATAAAAAGAACAAAGATTAGAGAATTTTACATATTTTATATTGTCACTTCAGTAGCCTTAGGATATTTATTTGCATCATTTGTTTTAACTTTTGGTTCTATGAGTTTTCAATTCTAAAATAAGGAGCAGAGCATATATTATATTATGAAAACAATATATGCTAAGCTTCTTTTTGTTTTTGTATTGATATTCATGATTGGGTGTTTACATTATCAGGATGCAATAACTTTCATAAAATCTAACTATCAAGCACAAAATAATCAAAAAGATTATATCGTTAAAGTGAAGACAAAATCAAAAACGTTAGAAATTCCATTAGAGGAATATCTGGTTGGTGTTGTTGCTGGAGAAATGCCTGTAAGTTTTGAAGAAGAGGCCTTGAAAGCACAAGTTGTTGCTAGCCGTACATTTGTATTATCTAGAAAAATGAATGTAGATAATACTACAAATTCTCAAGTCTTTTTAACTGATAGTCAAATGAAAAAGAATTGGGGAAATCAATATAAGGAGAATAAAGAAAAAGTTGAAAAAGCAGTCAAAGAAACAAGTTATGAAGTGATGACTTATCAAGGAAAATATATATCAGCAATGTTTTTTTCAAGCAGTAATGGGAAGACTGTTAATTGTGAAGATTATTTTAATGGTGAAGTTGCGTATTTAAAATCAGTAGATAGTCATTGGGATCTAACGATTGACCCTGGAAATATTAGATATAAGACGTTTACCAAAACACAATTGGCTAATGCATTTGGAGTTAAATCTCCTAATATTGAGGTGACTTCTCATACAGAAAGTGGATATGTTAAAAATGTAACAGTTAATGGAAAAACTTATACCGGTAGAGAAGTGAGAGAAAAACTTGGATTAGCATCATCCTGTTTCCAAATTGATTTAACGTCAAAAGGTTATAAATTTACAACCAAAGGAAGTGGACATGGTGTTGGAATGAGTCAGTATGGAGCACAAGCAATGGCTAAAGAAAATAAGTCATATAAAGAGATTCTTCATCATTATTATCAAAATGTTGAAATTAAACGTATAGACTCGTAACTTTTGTTCATACTTAGATTGAGGTGAAAGTATGAAGAAAAGATCATTTAAATACAAAAAAGCACTTGGGATTACATTAGCATTAGCCGTATTCTTAGGTGGTATTGGTGTTGTGCAAAGAATTTTAGATAATCACACAAGTGACTTTGAGGATGAATCAGTTGTTAAAGTTGAAGAAAATAAAGACAACAAAGATAAGAAAGAAGAAAAAACAATTGAAACACTCAAAGCACCTGTTAAAGATGGTGTAGGAATTGTTAGATATTTTTATAATAAAGATGATGATGCAGCAAAACAGGAACAGTCATTAATTTTATTTGAAGGTGTATATAGACCTAACCAAGGAATTGATTATTCTAATAAGAATGAAGCATTTGATATTCTTGCTGCTATAAGCGGAACTGTAACAAAGAAAACAAATGATCCTGTTCTCGGTTGGATTGTAACAATTACAAATGGTGATAAGATTTCAACAACATATGAATCTTTATCTAAAGTATCTGTTGAATTGAATCAAACTGTGAAACAAGGAGACGTTATTGGGACAAGTGGAGAGAATGTTTATGAAGCTGATTTAAAGAATCATTTACATTTCATTTTACAAAAAGAAGATCAGTTATTTAACCCAGAAAAATATCTTGGTCAGGCCTTAAATACGATTAAATAGCGATTTTCAATCGCTATTATTTTTTTCTTGTATTTACCACAAAAAATGTTACAATAGAAATGCTTATAGGAGGAATGTTTATGAAATTATCAAAAGAAATTGGTATTGACTTAGGAACAGCTAACATTCTTATTTATGTTAAAGGTGAAGGAATCGTTGTAAATGAACCTTCTGTTGTAACAATCAATACTGAAACAAATAGACCAATCGCTGTAGGTGAAGAAGCAAGAGATATGCTAGGAAAAACTCCAGGTAAATTTCAAGCTATTCGTCCTCTTAAAGATGGTGTTATCGCAGACTTTCAAATTACTGAAATTTTAATTACTCATTTTATTAATAAATTAAACTTAAAAGGAGTTTTCTCAAGACCAACAATCTTAATTTGTTGTCCTTCTAATATCACTTCTATTGAAAAAAGTGCTATCCAGGATGTTGCTTTAAGATGTGGAGCAAAAAGAGTTTACATTGAAGAAGAACCAAAGGTTGCTGCTATTGGAGCAGGATTAGATATTTCTAAACCATCAGGAAATATGGTTATTGATATTGGTGGGGGAACAACAGATGTCGCTGTTCTATCATTAGGTGATATTGTCACAAGCACTTCTTTAAAAGTTGCTGGTGATAAGATGGATGCAGAATTAATCAAATATGTTAAAGATAAATATAAGTTATTAATTGGTGATCGTACTGCTGAAGAAATTAAAGTGAATATCGGAACAGCATATGGTGCATCTGCTGAAGATATATTAGATGTAAGAGGTAGAGATTTAGTAACAGGATTACCTCACACAATTCAATTAAATGCTAAAGAAACTCAAGAAGCTTTAGAAGAATGCTGTTCAACTATTTTAAGAGCAACAAAACAAGTTCTTGAACAAACACCACCTGAATTATCAGCTGATATCGTTAACAAAGGTATCTTCTTAACTGGTGGAGGAGCTTTACTTCATAATTTAGATAAATATTTAGAAGAAGGATTAGGAGTTCCTGTATTCGTAGCTGACAATGCACTTGATTGTGTTGCGGAAGGTTGCGGAATTATGTTAGAAAATACACAATACTTAAAATAATGCTTAAGAGCATTATTTTTTTCTTATCCTGCAAATTTAAGAATAATTTTTCAATTTCTGATAAAATGGTGCACGAGGTGAAAAAAATGGGTAAAAGAAAATTTTTCTTCTTTGATATAGATGGAACATTAGCAGTTGGGACACCAGGTGATCAGTATGTTCCTGAATCAACAAAATTAGCATTAAGGAAATTAGAAGAACAAGGACATTTTTTAGCAATAGCAACAGGCAGAAGTTATGCGATGGCAAAGAATCATATGGAAGAATTAGGTTTTAAAAATATGGTTAGTGATGGTGGAAATGGAATTACAATAGATAGCAAGTTATTAGAAATTAAACCACTTGATTATGACAAATGTTTACGATTAATTGATGAGTGTAAGGAAAAGGGATTTATTTGGGCTATTTCTCCAGATAATGCAACAAGAAGACTTGCTCCAGATGAGCGTTTTTATGATTTTACACATGATATATATATGGACACGGTTGTTAAAGAGGGATTAGATCCTAGAGATTATGATGAAATATATAAGGTTTATATTGCTTGTTATAGTCCTGAAGAAGATCAATTAGAATCTTTAAAAGAATTACCATGGTGTCGATTTCATAAAGAATTCTTATTTGTGGAACCTGGAGATAAATCTATTGGTATAAAAGCGATTGTTGATCATTTTGGTGGTGACTATAAAGATGTGGTTGTTTTTGGTGATGAGAAAAATGATTTGAGCATGTTTACTGGAGAATGGACATCAATTGCGATGGGAAATGCTATTGATGAGTTGAAGGCCAAAGCAACTTATGTTACAGATGATGCTGATAAAGATGGAATATATAAAGCATGTCAATATTATGGGTGGATAGATTAATATGGAAAAGAAGATTATATTTTTTGATGTAGATGGAACTTTATACACAAATGAATTAGGTGGGATTACAGATAATGTTAAAAAAGCTATTGCTGCTACAAGGGCATTAGGACATTTGTGCTTTGTTGCGAGTGGTAGACCATATGGATATATTGCAGATAATGTGAAAGACATTGGATTTGATGGATATGTTCTTGCTAATGGGGCAAATATTAAATATCAGAATCATGATTTAGAAAAAAGATTTCTTAACTATAAAGATGTCAAAGAATTATGTCAAAAGCTTAAAGAAAAGAATATTGAATATGTCTTACAAACATCAACAGTTTGCTGTCTAGATAGAAATTCTCAATGTTTATTAGATTTTTATAAAAAATGTAATATAGATTTTGAGAACTTTTGTTTTGATTATGATGAAGAGGAAATTATGCATAAAACTGTTAAAATAGAAGTTTGGGTAAAAGATCAAGAAGAATTAGATTTTGCTATATCTTGTTATGGGGCATTTCAATATGAATTGCATCCTGATAATCATAGTATGGAAATTTATGCAAAAAATGTATCGAAGGCAACTGGGATTTTAGATGTTTTAAGATTATTAAACATTGATATCAAAGATAGTTACTGTTTTGGAGATGGACCAAATGATGTAGAAATGTTTGAAACAGTAGGACACGCAATTGCAATGGGAAATGCTATTGATATTATAAAAGAAAGAGCAGAAAGCATTTGTTTAACTGTTCACGAAGATGGTGTTGCTCATAAATTAAAAGAGTTATTTGATTTATAACTATGAAATATATAAACAAAAAAAGGGTTATAATGAGTTAATCATTATAATCCTTTTAAATAAGTTTTGCTATTTGAGAAGTTAACAAGTCAACATAAACAAAAAAAACAATTTGATTTTCTAAATATTGATCAAAGTTTTGATTAGATGATGAAGGTAACCAAATATAATAATCACTTATTTTCTTGACAAAAAGTTTATCATGCATAGTGATAAAAGCAAGTTGGAATTGGTTTTTTTCTTTTTTTTCTTTAATATTATTAAATGTAGATAATCCATTTCCTCTATTTGTAAAAACAACGACAAGATCATTCTTATTAGCAATTTGATCAATATCATGAAACTCATCTGTTGCTAAAAAAATAACCTTTTTATGTATTTTAAATAAATTATATTGTAGCATCTTCGCAGGTAAAGAACTTTTGTGGGAGCCAGTGACAATAATTGTATCTGCATGAATAATACTTTTAGCAAATCGTTCCATCATTTCATTATCAATATTTTCATTTAAAATATTTAATAAACGACAATAAGAATCAATAGTAGAAAGATTATTGTTTTGTTCTTGTCTACCTTGTTTTTCTGATCTAAAAACATCAAATTTAAATTCATTAAAACCATCATAACCAATTTTTTGACAAAAACGTGTTATTGTAGACTGTGAAACCTGATAATCTTTAGCTAGAGAAGTTATTGATCCACGTAAAATAAGATCAGGATTTTTTTGTAATATATTATAGACAATCATCTCTTTTTTTGTGAATGTATCTTTTTTTAGTTCAATCTTTTCAAAAGGGTTCATAATATCACTCCATTCCCTTATATTATAAACATAAACCTCATTCAATGAAAGAACAATTTGAATGAGGTTTACGAATTAAGCATTAATTAACTGATTTGTTTCATTGATAATACTTTGAATAAAAGTATCAGCATTTCCCTTGTTTAATCTAGAAATATATGTTTCAAAATATTTCCCATAGTCTTCTTCACAAACAAAATAATTAGAATAGTTTTCACAATAACCAATTAAGATAACAAGATAATCAGAAAAAGCATCCTGAATTCTTTTTCCTAAAATCGCTGTAATATCACCAGGTAAAGATATAAAAATAACTTTACCCATAATAACAATATTAGATTTTAAAGATAATGTCATAGGACTCATTTTAACCTTTAGCAATAGACTCTTTAATAATGTTTCAGCCATAAATGCATCTTGAGAATCGGGGTGCTCCTGAATTGTTTTTTGAAGTTCTGATATTTTCATTTGAGTAAATTCATGAGTCCTCCCATCAAAAGTATATTCCTGAACAATATGTGAAGATTGAATTTGAGTCATAGGATAATAAATTTCATTAAGATTATTGAATTGATCTATTATTTCATGAGAAACCCGTGTTAGTTCTGCTTCACCAGAAAGTTGACGGTAAAAACGAGTTGATACATCTCCACAACAGCCATTAATAATCATACATTCATGCTGATACTTTTCTTGATAGAGTAAGCGAATTGCACCAATTAAATCAGCGGATAATTTTAAATTTGTTCCATTAAGAATAGTTGGGTGACAAGCCATTGATAAGAGTGTAAAGAATGGTAGAGTTTCATTGTTTTTGATAAAATGAATTGCAATGACATCCTTATTTGAATAGCCATTCATTTCATTCCTATTTCCATACAACCCTTTAATTGTTGTTTTTTCTAGTTGATAAGTTGCATCTTCTAATGATGTCATAGCTTGATTTATACTATCAATAAATTGAATGATTAGAGATTGCTGAAGTTCTTCTTCAATTTCAACATTTTCAAAGAAAGGCTTAAAATAAGCGGGTGCAGAATGGGTATGAATGCAACCAATAATAATCTGATCTTGAGAGATGTTATACTTTTCACTTATTGCATTTTTTACTGGAATAATCACACTATTCTCCATAATAATAGAATCAAGAATAGAGAGAATAAAGAATTGATTTTGAATAGATATCACTAATGTATTGATTTCTATAGGATCAAGAATGCCTGTTGATTTTTTCTGGCGTCCATATCCAGCCATATGGACAGCACCAGTAGGTGTAATTTTATATTTATGATAACCAATTTTCATAGTAAGTACCTCCAAATAAAGTATAGCATATTTTAATATAAAATGAAAGAATATTCAAAATATAAATATTTTTCTTGCATAACCATTCATAAAATGATATGCTATTTATGTCAAATGAAACCGGTTAACAAAAATGACATATGATAAGGGAGGAAACTTATGGAAACAACAAATAAGGGGTTTATGGCTAAATTCCAAGAATTATTAGAAAAATATGTTGTACCAGTTGCAACAAAGATATCACAACAAAAACATTTAGCATCAGTTCGTGATGGATTAACTGTTTTGGTTCCCGTTACAATTATTGGAGGGTTTGCTATTCTTTTGGCTCAACCACCTATTAATGCAACAATGCAACCAACAAACTTCTTTTTCTCATTTTTATGTATGTGGCGTGATTGGGCAGCAGCAAATGCTGGCACATTACTGACTCCATATTATTTAACTATTGGAGCAATTTCTATTTATGTCGTTTTAGGTGTTTCATATCAATTATGTAAAACATATAAAATGGATGCTATTTCAAATGTTATCTCTGCTTTGCTAGTTTTCTTATGTATTTCAGGGGTACCACAGGCATTTGCATCTGGAGAGACAAGTGTCACAGCAATTCCATTAACAAATTTAGGTGCTTCAGGAATGTTTACAGCTATTGTTATTGCATTAGCCGTTATTGAAATTAATCACTTATTTATTAAGAAAAATTTAGTTATTAAATTACCATCTTCAGTACCACCTAATGTGGCTGCACCATTTAATGTATTGATTCCAGGAATCTTTAATTTGATTTTCTTTATGGTTTTAAACATTTTGTGTACTTCAGCATTTGGAACTGGTATTCCTGGATTGATCTATGCAGCATTCCAACCATTAATTTCAGCAACAGGATCATTACCATCAATTTTATTAATCAATGTTTTAATGACAACATTTTGGTTCTTTGGTATTCATGGTGGGAATATGGTTGGTATTGTGACAACACCACTAACAACTTTAGGATTAACTTTAAATGCAGAAGCTTATGCTGCTGGTAAAGAATTACCTAGTATTTTTGCAGGAGCAGTTAATAGTGTTTATGGTGGATGGATATCATATTTTGCAGTTGTTATTGTTGTTATTGTTTTCTGCAAATCTTCACAAGCAAAGTCAATTGGTAAAATTGCATCTGTTCCAGCATTCTTTAATATTAATGAACCTTTAATCTTTGGATTACCAACAGTTTTAAATCCATTTACACTCATTACATTCTTAATTTGTAATAATTTAAATTTTGCAATTGTTTATTTTTTAATGGATAGTGGCTTTTTAGGAAAATTCTTTGTGACATTGCCTTTTACAGTACCAGGACCACTTCAAGCATGGTTGGCATCTATGGATCCTAAGTCTATACTTGTTTGGTTAGCGTTATTGATTTTAGATATTATTATTGCTTTACCGTTCATTAAAGCATATGATAAACAGTTATTAGCAAATGAGGAGGTAAAGAGTGCTGATTAACAGTGCTCTTTTCTCTTATATGAAAGTGATTATAAATGCAGATGATTTTGGTTATACAAAGGCAGTAACTGAAGGTATTATCGAAGGATATCATAGAGGAATTATTCGTTCAACAACAGCTTTATGCAATATGGAATATGTTGAATATGGTAAAAAATTATTAAAAGATTGTCCTAATCTAGCTGTCGGTGTTCATCTGACACTAACACTAGGAAAGTCTCTCACACAAAATCAGACACTTACTGATGAATTTGGGTATTTCTATAAGCCAGAAATGCTGCAAGAACATATGTTTGATCCTCAGGAAGTCTATCTTGAATTTAAAGCACAGATAGAAAAATATATTGAAATATTTGGGCGTAAGCCAAGTCACTTAGATAGTCATCATGGTATGCATGATTTTCATGATAATTATCTTGCAACAGAAAGATTAGCCAAAGAATATCATTTACCTGTGAGAAGATATAGTGATTATTTATTTGTTAAAGAATTTGTGAATGAAAAGATATCAGTTGAGGGATTGATTGATATATTAGAAAAATATAAGAATAAAAATATTGAAATTATGACTCATCCAGGAAATTGTGATTTAGAATTATATGAAAAAAGTTCTTATTCTCTCAATCGAGTTGTAGAATTATCAATTTTATGTCATCAAGATATAAAAGATTATATTAAGGAAAACAAAATAGTAGTTACAAACTACTTAGGAGAATCATATGAAGAAAATACGTATAGGTAGTGGAGCTGGGTATGCTGGCGATAGGATTGAGCCGGCTATTGATTTAATTGAACAAGGGCAGTTAGATTATATTATTTTTGAATGTCTTGCTGAAAGAACAATCTCACTAGCTCAAAAAGCAAAACAAAGTCATCCAGCGTTAGGATATAATGAATTATTTGAATATCGATTTGAAAAAATATTAGATGCATTAAAAGAACATAAAGTTAAAGTTGTTACGAATATGGGGGCTGCTAATCCAGCGGCTGCAGCAAGAAAATGTGCAAAAATGGCTAAAGAGAAAAATTTAACACATATTAAGATTGCTTATGTTGAAGGTGATGATATTAGTTGCCAATTGCAGAATTATATGGATTATCAGGTTATGGAAACAGGACAACCTCTTATGGCTATTGATGGAGATATCTTATCTGCTAATGGATATATTGGAATCAAAGGGATAGTAGAGGCTCTAGAAAATAATGCTGATATTATTATTACGGGAAGAGTTGCTGATCCTTCATTAGCATTAGGACCGTTGGTCTATGAATTTGGTTGGGCAATGGATGATTATGATAAATTAGGTAAAGGAACATGGATTGGTCATTTATTAGAATGTGCAGGACAAGTGACAGGAGGGTATTACGCAGATCCTGGTTATAAAGATGTTCCAGAATTGTGGAATCTTGGTTTTCCAATTATAGAAGTAGATGAAACTGGAGATGGTATTGTAACGAAATTACCTCATACTGGTGGTATAGTGACAACTGAAACAGTGAAGGAACAAACATTATATGAAATTCAAGATCCAGTTCAATATTTTACACCTGATGTCATTGCTGATTTTTCACATGTAAAAGTAGAACAACTAGAAAAAGATATTGTTAAGATATCTGGAGCAACCGGACATGCACCTAATGGCTATTACAAAACAAGTGTAGGTTATCATGATTGTTACATTGGTGAAGGCCAGATAAGTTATGGGGGATGCAATGCGCTTGCAAAAGCGCAACTTGCAAAAGAGGTTCTAAAACATCGCTTTGAAATGATTGGATTTAATGCAGATGAAATCAGATATGATTATATTGGTCTGAATTCATTATATCAAGATCATATTTCAAATCAATTGTTACAGGGAGTGTCATTTGAATTAAGATTAAGAGTGGCAGCACGTGTAAAAGATTATGCTCAGGCTCAGATTGTTGGTAATGAGGTAGAAGCATTGTATACAAATGGACCATCTGGTGGTGGTGGCGCAACTAAAAATATAAAAGATATTATTAGTATTGCATCTATTTTGGTTCCAACAGATCATTTTGAGATTACTGTTGGATATTTGGAGGTTTAGAATATGTTACTTAAAGAGATTGCTCATTCAAGAACCGGAGATAAAGGAAATATATCAGTTATTTCTGTTATTGCTTATCAGCAAGAGGATTATAAGCTTATTAAAGAAAAAGTCACTGTAGAAAAATTAAAGGATTATTTTAAAGATATTGTTCATGGAAAAATAACTAGATATGAAATAGAGAGTATTGGAGCTTTAAATTTTGTTATGGAAGATGCCTTAGGTGGTGGAGTAACAAGATCATTAGCTATTGATATGCACGGAAAAACTCTTGGAAGTGCATTATTAGAAATGAAGATTTAAAGATGAACATACAAGAAATTGTGATTGCAGGAGCAGGAACAATGGGATATTCTATGGCTCAAATTTTTGCAAAATATCATTATAGTGTTATTATTTATGATCTCAATGAAGAAGCACTATCAAATGCAAAAAAACATATCCAAGATAATGTTTCTATATTACTTAATGAACAAGAATTGACTAGTCAGCAATCACAGGATTTGTTCAATCATTTATCCTATACAACAAATAAAGATTGTTTTAAAGAATGTGATTTAGTTGTTGAAAGCATTATTGAAGATCTTAAAATAAAAAAATCATTTTATCAAGATATCTCTCAATTTGTTAAAGATGAATGTATTCTAGCAACAAATACATCAGGAATTTCTATTAATGAATTAGCAAGTGCTGTATATAAGCCAGAAAGATTTATTGGAATGCATTGGTTTAATCCGTGTCATTTGGTGCTATTAATTGAAATTATTAAAGGAAAAGAAACTCATGATTCAATTGCCGATGCTATTTATCAATTAAGTCTTTCAATTGATAAAAAGCCAGTTATTGTCAACAAAGATGTTTTAGGCTTTGCTGCCAATAGGATTCAATTTGCAGTATTAAGAGAAGCACTGTATCTTGTTGAACAAGGAGTTATATCAAAAGAAGGAATAGATGATGTGATGAAATATGGCCTTGGTTTTAGATATGCCTGTTTAGGCCCATTAGAAGTTGCAGATTTTGGAGGATTAGATACTTTCTATCATATTAGTGATTATTTAATGAAAGATTTATGTGATAGCCACGAAATTCCTTCAGAGTTAAAAGAACACTATATGAAACATGAATATGGTGTTAAATGCCAACAGGGATTCTATGATTATCATAATGGAAAAGATGTTGAAGCCATAAAGCAAAGAGATGAAAATTTAATTAAAATATTTCATGCTTTATATAGATAGTTAAGATATCATAATTGTATTGACTATTTTCCTTCCTTTTTTAGGATTTTGAAATCAGCAATCATTATCCAAATATAAATACAATAATATGATATTTTATCTAAAGAAAGATATTTGACTTTTAGTTGAATATCTTTTTATCATATAATAAAATAAATGTTGGGAAGTGAAATCATGAAAATTATTGCATGTGTAGATAATGATATGGGTTTAATGTTTCATCAAAGAAGGCAAACACAAGATCGTATTGTTAGAGAGAATATAAAAGCATTAAAAGAAAGAATCTATATGAATGAATATTCTTATCAATTATATAAAGATACTTTAGATGATGTGATTGTTGATAATGATTTTATAAAACATGGAGAAAATCATTATTGTTTGATTGAGAATGTCAGTGTTAAGGATTGTGATATTGATGAAATGATATTATATAGATGGAATACGATTTATCCGTGTGATTATTATTTAGATATTGATTTATCAAAATTCCAATTGGTTAAACAGGAAATGTTTAAGGGATCATCCCATGAAGTTACAAAAGAGATTTATCGAAAGGAAAAAGGATGAAAAAGAAAGATAAAAAAAGATTAATTCAATTAGTTATTGCAGGATTGATTGTCATAGGTGGATATATTACAACAGAATATTGGAGTGATGATTTTCATTCTCCAATGAAGATAGAAAGTGATGATATTGAAACCTATAGTGGTAAGCCATATGTTGTTGTCAATGACAATGAACCTTATTTTACAAAAGATGATCTTACAACAAAATCTTTTGAAAGATATAGTGAATTAGATGAATTAGGAAGATGTGGTGTGGCTTATGCAAATGTATCTGAAAAGACGATGCCAATAGAAAAAAGAGGTTCTATTGGACAGGTAAAACCGAGTGGCTGGCAAACAATAAAATATGATTTTATAGATGGAAAATATTTGTATAATCGATGTCATCTGATTGGTTATCAGCTGACTGGTGAAAATGCTAATGAAAAGAATTTAATTACAGGAACAAGATATATGAACACCGAAGGAATGTTACCTTTTGAAAATCAGATTGCTGATTATGTGAAAGAGACAGGCAATCATGTTTTGTATCGTGTGACACCTATATATGAAGATGATAATTTAGTCGCAGATGGTGTTTTAATGGAAGCAATGTCAGTTGAAGATCAAGGGTTAGATATTGAATTTAATGTTTTTGTCTATAATGTACAGCCTGGCGTTACAATTAACTATAAAAATGGTGAAAGTCATATTACAAAATAGGTCTGAGATTTTTATCTCAGACCTATATATTTTCTATTTTAAAATTTTAAAATGATGTCCTGGTTTAATGAAATCTAATAGCATTAACTCTTCAGGTTTAATAGTCGCAACTAAATTACGTTCACCATCATTTGGAATTTCTGTAAGTACGATTTCTAGTTCACCACGATAATGAGCTAGGTTATCATTAACAATCAAGACGTCTCCACGTGTAAAGACTTTTTTACCTGGATCTCTATAAGGAATTGATTGTGATTCAATATTTTTATCAGTTGCAGTTGCAACTGATGCATCTTGAATACTCTTTTGTTCTTTAAACCAAACTCTTGGCATAGAAGAACGTAACATAAATGAAGAATGATCATAACGATCCCAATGTGGTGCATAATCAAACATAATCATTTTTTCATTATCTGAAATACCTTCAGCTTCATCTACTTTCATTTCAATTGCTTGAAGATTAACTTTAGATAAAGCTTCTAATTCTTCATCACTTGCTGGATAATTTCCAATAAGAATATCATCAACATCGCCAGTTGCTAATAGATAACGAGCTTGTAAATCAATTGGTAAACCTCTCATAATTTCAACTGTTGGTAATCCACAGAAAACTTGCCAAGGTCCAATTGTATTTTCATTATTTGATGAAACAAATGCAGCAGTGTGTAAATTTAATTCTTTCCAATAACTGTTATACTCCATAAATAAGTCAAAATCCATACCAGTATAACGTTCTGGGAAGAAGTTATGACACATAGTCATTTGGTCTTTGTTTCCACCCTTATTAATTAAAAGTTCAACACCCATATCCATACTTGCATTAAATTCAATTTTAATACCATATGGATTACGTGTTAATTGAATATCTCCTTGTGTCCCAAAGTTTCCATCCATTCTAATAATATCAAGTCCTAAATCATAAAAAGGTTTTAAGTTATCAGGAGTTGCTCCAATTAAAGTAAAAACTTCAGGATTTGTATCAGCAGCAACTTCAAATCCTAATTCATGAGCTTTATCCATGAATTCTTTAAATTCAACCAAATATGTTTCCCTTTGATCTTCAGGAATAGATAAAAAACAAGTGAAAATTCTGCTATATCCCAATTGAGCAGCTTTTTCTAAATATGTGTATACCTCATCACGTGGTGTTTTATCTGGGTATACAGAAATACCTAATTTATGCATTTTCGTTTTCCTCCTTGTGCAACCACATTATAGCATTTTTACTTGAAATATTTAAGCGTAAAAAAGATTTTCTATAAATTTCTTTCATTTTGTACTATAATACATAGAGAAAGGAGCAATGATATGAGTTTAGAAATTTGTTTATCATTTATTATGACTTTTATTGTCAGTCTTATACTAGTACCATTTGTCAGCAAAATATCAAAACAACTTGGTATCATTGCTCATACAAATAAACGTACTATTCATAAAGGAACAATAGCAAGAACAGGAGGTTATGCTATTTATGCCAGTTTCTTAATTGGAACTATGATATTCTTAAAAACAGATACTCAAATTAATGCAATTCTTATTGGTGGTTTTATTATATTTTTAACTGGATTTTATGATGATATTCATGACTTATCACCTAAACTTAAAATGTTGGGACAAATTGTTGCAGCACTGGTTGTTATTATTTATGGTGATATTTCATTAAAGGGAGCAATTATACCTTTTCTCCCATCAAATATATCACATGTGATTGCTATTATAGTCACAATTGGATGGATTGTTGGGATAAGTAACGCAGTTAATCTGATTGATGGATTAGATGGTTTATGTGGTGGTATTTCAATTATAGTTCTTGTGACAATCTCATTAACCTCTTTGACTTATGGTCGTACAGATATCTCATCATTATCTCTATTATTAGCAGGAGCTATTGGTGGTTTCTTAGTCTATAATTTTCATCCTGCCTCTGTATTTCTAGGTGACTGTGGAGCCTTATTTATAGGATTTATGATTGCAGTTATTTCATTGTTAGGTTTTGGGTATAAAAGTTCATCTTTCTTTACATTAGGAGCTCCTATTGTTGTATTAATGGTTCCTATTATGGATACAATTATAGCAATTATTAGGAGAAAGGTTCATCATAAAAGTTTTAGTGAAGCAGATAAGAATCATTTACATCATAAATTAATGTTCTCTTTAGAATTAGGTCAAACAAAAAGTGTTTTGATTTTATATACTGTGACAATTCTTTTCTCATTATGCTCATATATATATTTATATGATAAGATTGCTGCCACAATCCTCTTTTTAACATTAATGTTATTCTTTGAAGTCTTTGTTGAAGCAACAAATATGATTGATCGTAAATACAAACCAGTATTAACAATCATGAATATCTTTATAAAGAGTGAGTATTTGCCATCCATTAAAGATACAAAACCATATCGTCGTATTGTTGAAAAAGCTAAAAAGAAATACGCTGTAGTCTTTCTGATAGTGGTTGCTATTGTTTTTTCATTAGTATTCTTTATTAATAAAGATAATACTCCTAAAACAAATAAACCTGAACAAACGATCGAATACAAAGAAGTTGCTCATGAAACCCCTTTAATGAGTAATATATATAATCAGTTAAAAACTGCAGTCAGTAGAAATAAAAAAGAAGATATTAGACAATTGGTTGCTGCATATTTTATAACAGATTATTTTACACTCTCTAATAAGGTAGTGAATCAAATTGGTGGAATTGATTATTTTTATACGGATAAGAAAGATGATTTTACTGCTTATGCAAAAGCTGCATATTATAAGAATGTAAATACTTTGATTACAAACAAAACAAATACACAAGAAGTCATTAAATATAGTATTATTTCTAATGAACCTTCAAATGTTGCTTTATCAGGTCTTGAAGATTATAGTTATTATGATATAAAAATAACTGTATATTTTGAAGAACTGAATTCTATTTTGAATGTTGAAGAGTATACAACAACAGTGACTCTCATTGAAAAAGATCAAAAATTTAGTGTGGTTGTTATGGAGGAATAAATGATGATTTTATTCCTTTTTTCTATATTGACAAAAGCATATAAAGACCTTTATACTATAGCAAGGGAATGAATGTCTCCCTTAGTTTAAGAACTAAAACCGCTACATGCTGATGACTTCTGCATTTTTTTAATGTGGAAATCATCAGTTTTTTTGTATGATAAAGGAGGAAATTTATGTTATTAAGTATTGCTTATATATTATTATTAGGAATGTTTACAGGCTGGATTTGTAAAAAACTGAAATTACCAAGTCTACTAGGAATGATTTTAACTGGAATGATTTTAGGACCATATGTGTTGAATCTGATAGATAATTCTATTTTAAATATATCATCAGATTTAAGAAGAATTGCATTAATTATTATTCTTATGAGAGCAGGTTTATCCTTAGATCTCAATGATTTTAAAAAAGTAGGACGTCCAGCCATATTCATGTGTTTTGTTCCAGCATGTTTTGAAATGATAGGAATGGTTATACTTGCACCTCAGTTATTAGGAATTTCAGTCATTGATGCAGCAATTATGGGAGCGGTTGTTGGTGCTGTTTCACCAGCAGTTATTGTTCCGAAAATGCTTAAGTTAATGGAAGAAGATTATGGAACTCAAAAGAGTATACCACAATTAATCTTGGCAGGAGCTTCAGTTGATGATGTTTTTGTGATTGTTATGTTTTCAGCCTTTACAGGCTTAGCACAAGGAAATTCAGTATCTATACAAAGTTTTATTAATATTCCAATCTCAATTCTATTAGGTATAATTATTGGCTGTGTTATAGGTTTTATTTTGGCTAAATTCTTTGAGAAAATAAATGTTCGAGATACTGCGAAAGTGATTATTTTGCTATGTCTAGGCTTTGTTCTTGTTTCATTAGAGGATAATTTTTCTTCTGTTATTCCTTTTTCAGCATTAATTTCTATTATGGGAATGGGGATTGCTTTGCAAAAAAAGCGAGAAACTATGGCTATAAGATTATCTATCAAGTTTAATAAATTATGGGTTGCTGCAGAAATCATTCTTTTTGTTCTCGTTGGAGTGACTGTCGATATTTCCTATGCTTTGTCTGCAGGAATAACTGCTGTTATCTTAATTTTAGGTGTATTGCTTTTTAGGATGATTGGAGTTTTGATATGTCTTATAAAAACAGACTTAAACGTAAAGGAAAGATTGTTTTGTGTAATAGGTTATACTCCTAAAGCAACAGTTCAAGCTGCAATTGGTGGAGTTCCACTGGCTATGGGATTGTCTTGTGGTCATATCGTTTTGACAGTTGCTGTTTTAGCTATTTTAATCACTGCGCCTTTAGGTGCCTTTATGATAGATAAGTCATATAAAAAGTTATTAACTAAGAAAGAATGAGTTATTTTGCGTTCTTTTTCTTTATTAAATAAGAGGGATATTATATAATGAGCACGTAAAAGTTTATAAATTTGTTGGTTATCATATAAACAATATGAGATTAAATTGGAATCAGGTGGAAAACCTGAGCTGTCCCGCAGCCGTAAGAGGGAGTTAATGCAAGCATGTCACTGGGAAACTGGGAAGACGCAAAGACGTAGAACTTGAGCCGGAATACAAGCCAACATCTAAGAATACACTTTACGGAGTATAAAGTAGTTCTAGAATGACCTAGGACGAGTGCGTCCTATTTTTTAGTCTAGACCTATTTATTAGGGAGGAAGACATGAAAAAAGTATTATTAGTTATATCAACGTTTTTATTTGTATTAAGCAGTACATTAACTTTTACATATGCGGCTAATACAAAATCAGAGGCTTATCTCAAGCTTAAGAATTATTATCAGCAAAGTCATGTATTAACAACACCAGAAGAAATTATGGCTGTTGAGGCACTTGGATTAGAAGTAGAAGATTATTTTTCAATTCTTGATTTAAAAAATCAAGATTTTAAAAAATTAAAATTCTCTGATTTATCAAAAAGTATTATTGCTATGTCAGTAAGTGGCATTGACCCAAGAGATGTTAATGGAATAAATGTCGTAGAGACTTTAGAAACTTACATACAAGATGATGGCTCTTTAGAAAATGCAGGTTGGGTAATTGATGGGTATACATTGCCATGGGTTGTGTGGGCATTATATATTGTTGAATCATCACATCTAGAAAAAGTTTGTGATTATCTTGTTTCACAACAAGCAAGTGATGGAGGTTTTGGTGGCTATGGATATACAGATGTTGACACAACAGGACAAGTTATTCAAGCCCTATGTTTAGTTAATAAGAACAAATACGAAAGTGTTATACAGCATGCAATACAATTTATGAAGTCATTGCAGCAAGATGATAGTGGATATAAGGCATATCAATATGGAAGTGGAAACCCTGATACTCAGGCATCAGCAATTTTAGGCTTACTTGCATATGATGAGACAGGTCTTAAAGGCATGAAATATAGTGTGAATGGAAATCATCCATATGATTATCTATTAGATTATCAAGCAAGTGATGGAAGTTTTTCAAAAAGTTCATTTAATGCCAGAACAACAGCTACAGCAGCATTAACAATTGGTAGTTATATGAATGGTGATTTTTTTAAACATGCAAAACAAGAATATGAAGAGCTTGTTGAAAAAAATAATCAAGAGAATATGAAAAGAAGAAAACAAAGTTATCAATCTCTTTATTCATCTTATAAAAATAAGGATACTATAGATGATTATTATGATTATATATCTATTGAAGCTTTAGGATTGAATATAAAAGACTTTCAAACTTTGGATTTAGAATCTATGAAATACGAAGAATTATATGAATCTGAATTGGCTCAAATCATTTTAAGTTTGTTAGCAGAAAATAAAAATCCAAGAAATGTCAATGGAAAAGACTTGGTTGCACTTTTAGAATCATATGTGCAAAATGATGGCACAATTTCAAAGAAAACGCCTATTACTGCTAATTTTCAAGTTTGGTGTGTCTATGCTTTATATGCAGTCAATTCAGAGAAATTAGATATTGCTGCAGATCAACTTGCATTAATGCAAAATCAAGATGGAGCATTTGGATATCCTGGTTTTGAGGATTTAGATACAACAGGGTGGGTAGTTGATGCTTTATCGTTGGTCAATAAAACAAAATATCAATCAGTTTTACAAAAGTCAATTCAGTATTTTCAATCACAACAGCAATCAAATGGTACATTTGGAATAGAGAAAAATGATTGGGATGTTTTTCCAAATACAAATACGCAAGCAAATGTTTTATTGGGACTTATTAGTTATGATAAAAGAGGGTTAGACAATGGTATTTATCATAAGGATGTTGTTGATATCTTATTAAAGTTTCAAAATAGTGAAGGAACTTTTGGCTGGAATAATCAAATATATAATCAATTTGCAACTCAGCAGGCAGCTTGGACATTAGGAAATTATTATAATGGTAATGTTATGACAAAACTTAAACATACATATCTCAGTTTACAAGATTCGATTAAACCTGATGAGAAACCAAGTCAAGACATCCCAAAGCAAGAGGATAATGTGGAAAGTTCTTCATCAAAGAAACCAATTCAGAATTTGATTATAAAGTCTCCACAGATTAATAAACAAATATCAAATAATCATGAATTACTTGAAATAAATGATTTGTCAAAAACTCAAGACAATAGTCAACCATTGGAGAAAAAATATACTGTTGAAAACAAACAAGAAGTAAGTAATGAGAATCCATATTTTAAATATGGACTGATTGTTGCTGGTGGTGTCGTTGTTTTAGGAATGTTAAAAGTTGCTATATCAATATTTAGGAAGAAGGGCTAGCAATGAATAAAACAAAAAAGTATGTTATACAGTTTGTTGTATTGGGATTTATGCTGATTGGAATTATAACTTTATATAATATGAATGCTCAATCAACAAAAACATTAACTACTAGCAAAGAAATAACAGAATCAATTCCTCAAGATCAAGAAAAGATTGTTGAAAAAGAAAATCAGAGCGAAGATCAGTCTTCTCATGAACAAAAGCCTACTCAACCATCAACCACTAATAAGAGTTCTGTGGAAAATACTCATCAATCACAACAGAACCCACCATCAGATAATAAACAACAAAATGAATCTCAGACTGGTATAAATGTTTCAGTTGTTGGTGTTGATGGAACTATAGCAGCAGGAGTTATTGAATATAACAATCAAAATGCATTTGATGTATTAAAAACATTATGCACCAATAAAGGCATTTCTCTCAAAACGACTGGAGCGGGGATAACTGTATATGTCAAAGCAATTAGTGGTCTCTCAGAAAGAGATTATGGAGTTATGTCAGGATGGAAGTATAAAGTGAATGGAGAGTATCCTGGTGTTGGAGCTGGACAATATCAATTAAAAGTTAATGATAAGGTTGAATGGATTTATGACAAAGCTGAGTAAAGTTCAAGAGATTAGTTTAATTGGCATACTTGCAGCAGTTAATATAGCTTCAAGAATAGCACTTCAAGCACTTCCTAATTTTAAGCCTGTTACATCTATCATTATTATATCAGTAATGATTTTTGGCTTGGCTTTTGGTATTAAATTAACGATTGTAACAACTGTTGTCTCTAATGTTTTCTTAGGGATGGGAACGTGGACATTTTTTCAGATTTTTGCATGGATTATTATTTGTTTATTAACTGAGATTATAGTTGATTTTTATAAAAAAATAAAAACAGACCCTTCTCTTTTAGTGATGTCTATTTTTGCATTTTTTATGGGATACGTTTTTGGTTTTATTGTTTCATTAGAGCAGTTAATGATAGGAGGACCAGGTTTGTTTTTTGCTTATTATACAACAGGTATTTTATTTGATACATTTCATGCAGTAGGAAACTTGTGTTTCTATTTGGTATGTGCACCAATCTTAATGAAAATATTTATGAAGGAAATAAAAGTCTTTTAAAGTATTGTTCTCTTTAAGAAAACTTCAATAAAAATATATTGTATTTTTATAAGGCTTATGGTATCATAGCAATGCTAGTGTATAAAAAGTTTTAAGAAAAGGAGGTACTCAAATGATTTTAAATATATTATTAATGATTGTTTCAGTTGCTCTCATTATTGTATGCCTATTACAAAGTGGTAAATCTGATGGTATCGTCAATGCCTTAACAGGACAAAGTTCTAATCTTTTTGCTCAACAGAAAGAAAGAGGAGCTGATTTGGTACTTTCTAGAATGACAGTTGGACTTGCAGTTGCGTTCTTCGTGCTTGCAATTTTAATTAGAATGGGTTAAATCAATAGGGCACTATGTGTCCTATTTTTATTTGATTTGGGTAAACTAACTAAGGAGGTGAATTTATGAAAGAAGAAATTTTACAATTATTAGAAGATCAAACATATACAAGAAGAAAAATGGATGAATTAGCTGAACATTTTGGTATGACTTCTACAGAAGACTATATTACTTTTATTAAATTAATCAATAGTATGGAAGATGAAGGTCTTATTATGAGAAGTCGATTGAATGATTATTATTTAATTAATCAGTTACATTTTTATAGTGGTACAGTCCAAATGAATAAGAAAGGATTTGCTTTTGTCAAAGTAGATGAAGAAAGAGAATTCTATATTCATGAAAACAACATGAAAGATGCTTTTGATAAAGACACGGTATTAATTGAAAAAATACCTTCACATGGGAGTCGTGAAGAAGGTCGTGTTGTTCGTGTGATTAAGCGTGGACAAATGCGTTATGTTGGTGAAGTGAAAAGAGGTAAAAGGGATTGTTATGTAGATGTTGATGATGCAAAATTTAATCAACCAATATTCGTAGATTCTGCCCATCTTCATGGGGCAGTTCCAGGACATAAGGTTGTAGTGGAAATTAAAACATATAAGCCACAGATTAAAGGGAATATTGTTAAAGTTATTGGGCATCGTAATGATCCAGGAGTAGATATTTTATCTATTGTTCATGCTCATGATGTTGATATTGAGTTTCCAAAAGAAGTGTATGAACAGATTGAGGCAATTAATGATGAAATTGATCCCACAGATATTCAAAATCGTGTAGACTTAAGAAGTGAAATGATTGTAACTATTGATGGTGATGATGCTAAAGATTTAGATGATGCAATTTCGTTAAAGAAACTAGCTAATGGTCATTATCAGTTAGGTGTACATATTGCAGATGTTTCATACTATGTAACAGAGGGTTCGCCTTTAGATAAAGAAGCTGTTAAACGTGGAACTTCGATTTATTTGGTTGATAGAGTTATTCCAATGTTACCACATAAGTTATCTAATGGGATCTGTTCATTAAATCCAAATACTGATCGTTATACAATAAGTTGTATTATGGAGATTGATAACAATGGTGAAGTTGTGAATCATGATATACAACCAACAGTTATTCACTCTTCATATCGCATGACATATAATAATGTGAATAAGATTTTAGATGGTGATGTTCATGTTCAACAACAATATCAAGAGGTTGTTCCATTATTTTTCTTAATGCAGGAACTTGCACTACTATTAAGAAGCAAAAGGGATGAGCGTGGTGCCATTGATTTTGATGTTAATGAAGCTAAAGTGCTTGTTGATGATAAAGGGAAACCTATAGATATTGTTCCAAGAACTCGTGGCGCATCAGATAAAATCATTGAAGAGTTTATGCTACGTGCTAACGAAACTGTCGCTCAACATTTTAAATGGATGGATTTACCTTTTATTTATCGTGTTCATGAGCATCCTAAATTGAAGAAACTTCAACAGTTTGTTTCTATTGTTAAGCCATTAGGTTATACTATAAAAGGTTCATTGGAACATGTTTATCCTAATGAATTAAGTGCAATTGTTGATGCTTCTAAGGGAACAGAAGAACATACAATTATATCTACTTTATTGTTACGTTGTATGCAAAAAGCAAGATATGATAGACAATGTTTAGGACATTTTGGGTTAGCGGATGAGTATTATACACATTTTACATCACCAATCCGTCGTTATCCGGATTTATTGGTACATAGATGTATTAGAAACTTCTTATTTGATCAAAACTATGAAGCAACTGCCCATTTTGAAGAAGTTATACCTTTATTGGCTGAACAATCTTCTTTTAGAGAAAGAGAAGCTATTGATATTGAGCGTGAAGTGACTGATATGAAGATGGCTGAATACATGTCTTATCATATAGGTGAAGAATTTGAAGGAATGATTTCTTCTGTTACACAGTTTGGATTCTTTGTTGAATTACCAAATACAATAGATGGTTTGGTTCATATGACTGAATTGACTGATGATTATTATCATTATGATGAAAAGAATTTAATGCTAGTTGGAGAAATGACAGGAAAGACATACAAATTATCTGACAAAGTGAAAGTCAAAGTTATTTCTTGTAGTAAAAAAGACCGTACGATTGATTTTGAATTGGTAGGTCAGAAAGCTAGAATTAAAAAGAAGAAAACAATTCAGATAAACGACAAAAAAGTAAAGACAAATCCTAGAAAAAAGGGTAAAATAAATAAGTCAAAGAGATTTCCAAGAAAAAGAAGATAGAAAGGGGTTGATATGTATGAAAATCGTTGCACAAAATAAGAAAGCTTATCATGATTATTTTATATTAGATACTTATGAAGCTGGTATAGAATTACAAGGAACAGAAATTAAATCTATTCGTAAGGGAAGTGTAAATTTAAAAGATTCATTTATTCGTATTAGAAATGATGAAGCTTTTATTGATAACATGCATATCGCTCCTTATGAGCAAGGAAATCGTTTTAACCATGAACCACTTCGTCAAAGAAAACTCTTATTGCATAAAAAAGAAATTAAAAAATTGCAAAAAGAGCTTAAGGAAAATGGTTTAACGATTGTACCTACAAAGTTATATTTCAATACATCTAAACTGAAAGTAGAAATTGCTTTAGCAAGAGGTAAGAAATTATATGACAAACGTCAGGATCTTAAAGAAAAAGATTCTAAACGCGATATTGAAAAAGCATTGAAACATGCTTATTAATGGGGGCGTCTTGGATTCGACAGGGGTCAGTTTGAATGAAGTTGCAGCCGTGGGCACACGTTACATGCACAAAAAAATATCTGGAAACAGACAAACTAATTACGCTTTCGCTTAGTCGACATAGACGAGAAAGCTGCCATTATTTAGCGTGCCTATAGCTATTTAACTGGTAACATAACTCATAGGATAAGGATATAAGGAGTCTGGACTTATGTCATGAAAATTTACAGAATCGCTAAGTGAAGGACTGCTTGTGGATCGTAGCTTAGTTAAATTCATTCCACAAGATAAGCTGTAGACGCTTCATATGGGACGGCTTTTGGACGCGGGTTCGATTCCCGCCGCCTCCACCAAATGAGATACCAACGATATTTTGAACCTAAAAACTGGACAACTCAAAATATTGTTTTTTATTTGCCATTTTTTAAAAGGAGATTTTATTCTCCCCTTTTTTTGATTGTTAATCATGATTTGAAGCGTAATCTGACTCTACTTGTGCAGGTGTTTTGTACCCCAAAGTTTGATGTGGACGTCTATTATTATAAAAATCAATATAATATCCAACATGATATAGTAAATCTTCAAAGTTACTGATTTCTTCTACATATAGCTGTTCTCTTTTTAAACAAGAAAAAAAGGATTCAATGACTGCGTTATCATATGGAGTGCCGGGTTTTGAAAAGGATTGTTTTACTTTTATTAATTCAAGTTTTTTCCTAAAATCAAATTCAGTGAGTTGACAACCTTGATCACTGTGGAAAATCAGTTCTTCATAATAGGGCTGTCTTATTTCAATTGCTTGATCAAATGTATGTACCAAGAGTTCAGTTCTTAAATGGTTTGCGATAGAATAACTAATGACTTTTCTTGAGAACAAGTCGATAATAACACATATATAATATTTTTGCTCATAATCAACATTGAACTGTGAAAAATCACTAACCCATACTCTATTTGGATGTTCAGGATAAAAATCCCTTTTTAATAAATCTTTAAGGGCAGGATTTGAGCCTTTTCGTGGAATTGTAATTCTATTAGCTCGTTTTGTTCTGGTGCATTTGATATCTAATTCCTTCATTAATCTTGATACTCGCTTTTCACAACATAAATAGCCTTCATTTTTCATTAATGCAGATAACTTTTTAGCGCCAAGTTTTCCTTCTGTTAAGCTAAATAATTCTAGCAATTTTATTTTATATATTTCATCAGTTTGCTGGATTTGCGAAATTTCAACTTTTCTATAGAGATGATTTAAAAAAGTCCCTTTTTTTACATCCAGTGTTTTGCACAGGGAAGCATGAGTAAATTGCTTTTCTACCTTTTTCATAGCTTCTAACTTCTGTGATAATGGCATTGATTTTACACATTGTGTTGCATCATAAATTTTTATAGTTTGACGAAGAGATTCTACTTCTTTTCGAAGTAGATAAATTTCTCTTGCAGATATGTTGAAATTATCTACAGATTTAGGTGCATTATCACTTCTCCACTGATAAATAGAGCTTCTGCTTACACCATATTCTTTGGTCAAATTATCAATGGGTTCACCTCCTTCCAAACGCTTTAAAATTTCCAGTTTGATGTTTTCTTTAATTGACATAATTTTGTCCTCCTTTTTTAATAAAAAACCTCTAGTATTCTGTAATAATTAGAGATTTTAAAGTATATCACAAAAAAATGAGGATAAAACTTACTATAAACAAATAAAGAACTTTTACAAAATTGAACTAATATAAAAAGGCATTGCGTAATAAACAAAGCTTTTAGAATAATTAATTAATCTTGATCTTTGTCGCAAGATAATTCAAATAAAATAGTAATATTTGTAATTCAGCGTTATAATGTTTATATAAGAATAACTGTGGAGGAAATTATGGAGATTAAAGTAGAAAATTTAGGTGTTATTACTGAGGGTAAAATTGAACTAAAGAAAAATGTTGTAAATATTAAGTATGGAATCAATGGTTCAGGAAAAAGCACAATTTCTAAAGGTATTGAACTTTCTGTTAAAGGTGAAGATTTGAATAAATTGAGAACATATGGAAGTGAAATTGAACCTACTGTTTCTATCAGTGAAGATATTTCAAGTGTAATTGTATTTAATCAGGACTATGTAGATGATTATCTATTTAAAGATGATTTAGCAAATAATAGTTTTGAAATAATGATTAATACTGACGAATACAAATTTGGGAAAAAGAAAATAGATACTATGTTTGTGGACTTGATTGCTAGTATAAATAACACGAACACAAAAACAATCATTGAAGAATTAGAAGCATTAAAAATTAATGTACCTATCGAGAAAAAAAAGACAAAAGCAAACGGTATTCAATACATAATGAAAGGTACTTCTAAGTTTGTTAAAGCTAGAAAACTTGCTGATTTAGATGAATTATTGGATGAACAAGCAATGAAGTATAAAGAAAGATTGGAAAGCAATAATAATCATATGTGGTTAAAATGGTTTCAAGCTGGAAAAGATTTTATTGAAGAAAACCAAAAATGTCCTTTTTGTTTAAATGATTTACCGACAGATTTCATTGATACAAGTGAAAGTATTAAAAATTCAGTAAATGCAACGGGATTGAAACAAAATATCGAAATTAAAGAGGTAATATCTAAAACTGAAAAGTATATGACAGAAGAGAATATAGATATTATGAATTCGGTTATTAACAATAATGAGGATTTAAGCGAACAAGAGTTGAAAAAAATATATGAGATTATTACAGTGTGTGATATAGAATTAACTAAGTTGTGTAATTTAAGGTCAATTAATATATCAGGAGTAAAAAAGAAATATGAAAATAATACTTTGATTGATTTTTTAAAGAGTAATATTCTTAATCCAAACTTCTTTGAAAAATTATCTGATGAAGTAAAAGCGGATGTAGAAAATATAAATGAAGCTATAAGTAAAATTATGGCTAAATCAAAGGAATTAGAATCAATAACAAAAGATTTTTCTGATAAATTGAATTTATTAGTAAAAAGCAAAAAAGAATATATTAATAATTTTTTGAGTATATCAGGTATACCTTATTTAATTGATATTGTTGAAAGTGATGATGCTAAATTTAAAACTGTCCTAAACCCTTTAAATTCTAGTGAGTTAATAACACAAAAGAGTCTAAGTTTTGGTGAGAAAAACGCTATTTCATTAATGTTATTTTCACTTGAGGCAAGCAAAGACTATGATTTAATTATATTGGATGACCCAGTATCTTCATTTGACAACAATAAAAAGTTTGCTATTTTATATTATTTATTTACAAAAGAAGATGCAGTATTTGAAAATAAATCAATTTTGTTATTTACTCATGATTTTGATATAATTGTTGATTTCATTTATAAAGATGAGTTTAAAAAAGTAGAGAATAAATGCTATTTTGTTAAAAATACAGGTGGGAATTTAGTCGAAAAGAAAATTGCTAAGGATAGTGTAAGTTATACAATAAGACACTGGAGGAAAAACGCTGAAAAAGAAAGCTTACATCCATTATTAAGGATTGTTAATCTAAGAAAATACCTACAATATACTCAGCCTAGTGAAACTGAGGCAATAAATATTTTGTCTTCACTGGAGCACAATGATGTAAAACCTATGGAAAAGATAAGCGGTAAAAAGCAAGAAATAGCTAATAAAATCAAACTAGATAAAGGTATGATTTGCATAAAAGAAAGAATAAAAGATTTTGATTATGATACATATCTTTTACGCATTCAAAATAAGGATGAATTAAAAAAATTATATGACAGTACTGACTCGTCTATAAGTAAATTACAAATATTAAGAATGATAGTGAATCTTACAGGGAGAAAAGTTGAGAATCAAGTCTTTTGGGATTATTTAACTGAATATTATCATGTTGAAAATAACGAAATGACATCTTTAGATGAAAAGAAATTTGATGTGGTTCCTAATTATATTATGAAAATGTCAGATGAAATAATTGGCGAAATTTTCAAATAAAATTAGTGATTACTTAATTGGAGGGATAACTGTGATTTCTGGACATCCGTTCTGGCACAGTGCTCCAATAAATCTAATTTTGTGACTCACAATTGTGCGAGTCATTTTTATATAGGTGTTATAATTTGATACAACAAGAGTATTTGTTGTATCTTTTTTTGTTGGAATGTGAGGTGGTTATTATGAAGAAGAGAGTAGCAGCGTATTGTAGAATAAGTAGTAATTCCAAAGAACAACAAACAAGTGGAGATGCACAAGTAATGTATTATATTAATTTGCTTTATAATAATGATGATTATATAGTTATTGGAATTTTTTATGATGTTGGAAGTGGATTAAGAACAAAGAATAGAAAGAATTATTTAAAGTTAAAGAACATTATAGAAAATAATGGAATAGATATATTGTTTTGCAAATCATTAGCAAGAATTTCTAGAGATAGTTTAGAGTTAATTAAGTTTATTAGGTTGTTAATTGAAAATGATGTAGTAGTAAATGAAGGAGGGAAAATGATTTATGATCTTAAAGATAAAATGTTTAATTATGAGATATATGCAGTCATATATCAATGGGAATCTCAAATTAAGAGTGATGCAATTAAATGGGCATATAAAAGAGGATTTGAAAATGGGAGTGTATATATGACGAATTTATATGGATATAGTAGTAAAAATAATAATATTAAGATAATTGAATATCAAGCTAATATTGTTAAAGAGGCTTTTAGCCTTTACTTAGAAGGGATGTCTGAGTATGAAATAGCAAAAAGTTTTGAAAATAGAGGATATATAAATAAATCAGGAAAAACAAGTTGGTCTTATTTAAAAATAAGAGATATGTTGACCAATGAAAAGTATATAGGACAAACTATTGGTCCTAAAACATATTGCAAGGATATAATTACAGGGAAAAGATATGTAAATGATTGTTTTAATCAATACTTGCTTGAAGGAAGTCATCCACAAATTATTTCTAAAACAATATTTGATGAAGTTCAAAGAAAAATAAAAGACAATAAAACAAATGGTTATCGTAAAAGAAAAGATGAAACAGCTTTAGCAAGAAAAATTATTTGTGGTGAATGTGGTGCTTTTTATATAAGAAAGCCTTATTTGAATAGAGATAAAAGTGTACGAACTTATATGTGGAAATGCTCAAAAGCAAATAAAAAACAATGTGAAAAATCTATGTCCTTTCATGAAGCGTATATTATTGATAAAATTATAGAGTTTCTAAAAAATAAAAATTGTAAGGTAGTATATGAAGAAAAGAGTGTGAAGGATGAAAACATTAAATATTTAATTGATAAATATATAGAAAAAATTGAGATAAATGAGTCATCAATAATTATTTTTTTTAGAGGCTAAAATAATTGGAAAATGTTGATTTAAAAGATATAATTATAAACATAGAGGGGTGAGGGTATGGATAAAAAGATTATTTTTATTGCAGGAAGTTATGGTGTGGGGAAGACAACTATATGTAATCAATTAGCTAATATTTTAAAAATTCCTTCATATTCAGCAAGTGATTTAATTTCTAAACAGAATAAAGAATCATATGGTAAAAATAAATATGTGAAAGATAGTAACTTAAATCAAAATATTTTAGTAGAACAGGTTTCACAAATTAAAGATGAAATATTTATAGTAAATGGTCATTTTTGCTTAAAAGCACCAAATAATAATATCATTTTATTGGATAAGGATATTTTTAAACAATTATCCTTAGAGGCAATAGTATTAATTGAATCTAGCTCTGAATTAATATTGCAAAATCTATATAATAGAGATCAAAAAAAATATAATAATGAATTTATAGATAAACTACTTTTAAGCGAGAAAAACCAAGCTATTTATGTTTCTAAAACTTATAATGTTCCATTATATTTTTATAGAATGAAATATGATGGAGAAGATTTGAAAAAAATATTACTTATTTTTGATAATATACTTGAAGGGGTGAATTAGATATGGAGTATATTCTATTAGATACTAATATCTTAATATATCGAGAAGGGGAAAAGATTTTAGAACCAGATGTTCAATTACTTTCTAGATTACTTATGGATTCAATGGATTATAAATTATGTGTTCATCCAATGTCTATTGATGAGTTATCTAAGCATAAGGATGAACGTCAAAGACAAGTTATTTTATCTAAAGTAGGGATATATAAAAAATTAGAGGATATTCCAATTGTTACACAAGAGTTTATTACAAAATGTGAAAAAAATGGTAATGAGCATGAATACATAGATAATAATTTATTATATACAGTGTATAGAAACTGTGTTAGTTATTTAATAACGAATGATAAAGGAATTTTAAAAAAGTCAGAAAAGTTAGGTTTATCAGACAAAGTACTTACAATATCTAAGGCACTAAGCTTGTTATCAAATAAGTATGATTCTATTTTATTGAAAACACCAGCAATAATCAAAAAAGAATATCTATATAACATTGATAATGAAGATTCATTTTTCGATTCATTAAGACAGGATTATAAAGGGTTTAATGATTGGCTAACTAAAAAAAAGTTAAAACATGAAATTGCTAGAGTGACTTATAAGGATAATGGTAAACTAGGAGCGTTTTTAATGCTTAAAACAGAAGATGAAAAGGAAGACTATAGTAGCTTTGATACACCATTTCAAAAAGGAAAAAGAGTTAAGATATCTACATTCAAGGTTGAAGATAATGGGAAATCAATAGGTGAGGCTTTTATTAAGATTGCTATAGATTATGCTATAAGAAAAAATATTTATGAAGTATATGTTACTATTTTTGATAAACAAGATAGATTAATAAACTTATTTAAAGAGTATGGTTTTGATTTGTATACATATAAAGAGACTCAAAAACAAGATGGTACATTTGAAAAAGAGGGTGTTTA
>NZ_CFJNYH010000009.1:0-77153 GCF_984815275.1 Coprobacillus sp. | reverse complement strand
AAAATCTCTTCTAGAAATGTCACTTCACTTTCTAAATGGGAAGTATAAATAGGATCGTGATTCTCTTGATATAATTTTCCATATTTTTCTTCAACCTGAGGATTTTCATTTAAAATTGATTCAATTATATATTGATTGTCTTTTTCATTCATACGCAAATTTATCAATTGCTCTATAATTAAAAATCCATGATATGTTTCATATTTATCTTTTATGAATTGATATCTTTTGTCATTAGAAATAGTCTGCAATTCTGTTTGTAGCTGATGATAGGATGAGGGTGGAATCTGAGAGTCTAAATTTTGAGTATATGCAAAGATACCTATATTTAAAATACAAAGAATAATAAGAAATGCTATGAGATTTCTTTTTTGAAGAAACTTTATAAACTCAAATTTAATCAACTGTAACATCTTCATCATCTCCAAACAAATCCAGATAAACATCTTCTAATGAAGGTTGACAGTATTCTTCAAGGAGTTCATTCACACTCCCTGAATTGACAATTTCACCTTTTTTTAGAAAAATTATTTCCTTGGCAATAGTTTCAACATCTGACACAACATGCGTAGCAATTAATAATATATGATTATGTGACAATTTATCAAAAACATTTCTTAAAGAGACACGTTCTTTAGGGTCTAACCCTGCTGTTGGCTCATCAAACAAAAGAAGTAAAGGATTTCCTAATAAAGCTTGAGCAACTAATAATCTTTGCTTCATTCCACCTGAATAAGCACGACATTTCTTTGTTAAATGATCCTGCATATTGACTAGCTGTGCAACACGTTGCACCTCCTGTTGAATTTCTTTTTTTGGTATATCCTTAAGAAGCGCCATATATGTTAAAAATCTAAGTCCACTCATTTCTTCATAAAGTCCTTGCTGCTGTGGTGCATAACCCAAAATTTGATAATATGAATATCCTAATTTTGATATTTCTTGTTCATTCCATAGTATCTTTCCTGTTGTTGGTTTTAATTGTTGACAAAGCAGATTCATTAATGTTGATTTTCCAGAGCCATTTGGTCCTAACAATGCATAAATACCTTCTTTTAAATGAAAATTGACATGGTTTAAAGCTTGTACATTTTTATATGCTTTAGATAGATCTTTAACTTCTAACATTATGCACGCCTCTTTTTCGTTAATGTTTTTATTGGCTCATAATTCTTCTTATTGTTAAGAAAGTCATCCTTAGAAATTAAACCAACATATTCTTTCTGAGTTTCATATTGCATTGTCCCTGCCCATGTTTTTTCTTCCTTCCCCTCTCGATCATAAACAACTAACAATTGATCTTTTGTTTGCGCCAATATTTGTACAAATTCTTTTGGTGCTCTTGTAGACTGATTTAATTTTTCAAGTTTTGGATTTTCTAATGATATTTTATAAGTATCTATAAATTTATCTTTCCATTGTTCAATTATTGCATAATCATTAATAATCATTGAAAAGTTATATGTTGATCCTTTTGGTAAATCTATAATATGACTTATCTTTTCTGTTTCTAAATCAAGAATATATAATTGATTTTTCTCTATATAATAAATTTTATTTTGATAATAATTTCCAATTTCTTGATGATTGACTTGAACGGTTTTTGATTCTTTTGTATCTATATTATAGATTTCATAATTGACTTTTGCATTCATCATTAATTTATCATATTTTTTATAATTCTTTTCATCAAGATATTTCTGTGGATCTTCACTATAGCTCATTGTACTCATAATCAATTGACGACCTTCTCCACCTAAGATATTTTTATATTTCATATCAAACACTTTTGTTATATCACCTGTCTTTAAATTGATTGAGCATAAATTTTTATCAGTTGTGACTTGCATTGTTTCATTTAAATTGACTTCAACGTTTTGTGTTTTTGTGACAGGAATATATAATTCATCATCTGCAAAAATAAGATTATTTAATTCAAATTCATAGCCATCATCTAATCGACACAATTCTTTACGATTTTGTCCATCTAAATCCATCTGGACTATCCCAGGTCCTTTTTGTTCTCTTTCTCCTAAAGCATTCATGCCAAATCCCATTGTTTCTATCATATACAAGTGGTCACCATAAACAAGAATTTGATTCATCATAGAACTTCCACTCTCCAAATAGGCAGTACATGTTTCATCTTTATGTTGACATTCAGGCTTATTACATAAATAGACTTCTTGCTTTGAAGCATAATCATAATAACTAATATAACTCTTTTCTTCTTCATCCTTTAAAAAGTAGTAACCTTTTTTGGATGTATCTCCATTCCAGAATAAATACTTCCACTCTTTTAAAATTAAATCTCCTTTTTCTTTTTTCGTCTGGTTTGTTGTTGGTTGCGATTGAGGACTTTGACAACCTACCAACATTAAACCTAATAAGACTATAAATATTTTTTTCATTTTTCATCACCCAAAACTATTGTAAACAACAGATGTATCCAACTTGTAAAAAAGGAGTAACTTAATTTTGAGTTACTCCTCCATACAATAAAGGCCTAAGAACACCTAATAATGTGACATTAATATTGATATTATTTGTATCTACCCTTTTTTCAAATTCGCATGATATACGTAATTTTGCTTTATTTGATTCATAACCATATTGATTATAAACCCAATCATCAATATCATCTAATTCTAAATATTCAATCATTCTCCAAGCCATTGTTTTCATTTCATTATCACTCATAATAAGATTATCTTCCTGACTCATTGAAAAACCAATGATTTTATGAGTTTGAGGATCCATTTGATAATCAAATGATTTGAATGAATCCTGCCACATTCTCAAAACTTGTCTTAAATAATAAGCATTTTCATCATCAATTAAAGTTCCATAATCAGCAATATACTTCTCATCTTCATTTTCTAATAACTCATGGCTTAAAATTTTATGATTCATTAACTTTTCAATTTCTCCACTAAAGAGTGTTTGAAGCTGTAGCAACTTTTCTTGTTCTTTCACAGTGTATTCATCTTTTCTTTTAATGACATATTCTTGACTATTGGTTGATGAATTTTGATAAAACTTATAAATCCCTTCTATAACAGGATGTTCTTTTAGTATATCTTCAGTTTGGCTATTTTCTAGTGATATTTCTTTATTAATATCATAAAAGTCCTGAAAACCAACAATGATCATAGGAAAAGATAGTGAAATAATCAAAACAAAACTACCTATAACGCGCATTTTCTTCTTATTCATGGTCAATGACCTCCAACGTAAAACTAACTGTTGTTCCTAAATGTAATTCTGATTGAATAGAGAGTTCAGTTTGATGAGCGTCACAAATACGTTTAACAATTGTTAATCCAAGTCCAGCCCCACCCAGAGATCGCGAACGAGATTTATCTGCCATATAGAACGCTTCTGTAGCCTTTTTAACATCTTCTTGACTCATTCCCATTCCTTCATCAACAACTGAGACTACCACCTGATTATTTTCAAGATAAGTTTTCACTATAATTGTCTGTCCCTCTTGGCTCGCCTTCATAGCATTATCAATCAGATTTCTTAGTAAAGTAAATAATAAATCTGATTGCGATTTTACCCATAAATCTGTCTCTTCAAATCTTAATATATAATGAACATACTTTCCAAAATAATAATCGCTTAATTGCTTAAAAATAAGTTTTAAAGAAACTGGTTCCAATTGTATTTGATGATCTCCAACTGCTAATAAATCCATGAGCGTATAAGAAAGTTTCTCTAATCGCTTACCTTCTGTATAAATATATTGAGCAGCCTTTTGACGTGTTTCTTCATCACAATCACAAGTTCTTAATAAATCTGCAAATCCTAAAATCGCTGTCATGGGTGTTTTCACTTCATGAGAGAAACTTCCCATGAACTCTTCCTTCTGGATAACACTATCCTGTAATTGATGAATTTTTCTTTCATTCATTTCAGCCATTTCATCAAAACTTCTTGATAATTCACCAATTTCATCTTCGCTTTCAATTTGTGTACGTTCACTGTACTCTCCATCAGCAATACGCTGACTCACTGCATTTAATCTATGAATAGATTGAGTAAGATAAGAAGAAAGAAATTTGAGTATAGCATAAGCAATGCCAAAAAGAATAACACTAATAACTAAAAAATTTCCAATCTGTCTGTCTCTATCTTGATAAACAGAAGTCACATCATAACAAGAAGTTAAGTAATATACATTTTTTCCTGCATTGACTTTTGAAGTTACAAACATCTTATATTGTTGATTCAAATGTTTAAGAAAATATTTTTGTTCAAAATCCAATGAAATATATTGACGGTATTCATTATCAATATTGCTGTATAAGATTTCTTGATTAGAAAGTGATAAAGCATAGGTTTTTTGAACCTGTGATGTATAACGAAACTGTTCAAGATAATAAATAGCTCTGTCTATCATTTTAGATTGTTCCTGATGAGAATCTCTTGCATATTCTAATGAATCCTGAAATAATCTTGTCTCTAAAGAATAGACTTCTATTTCATGAGTAGATAAATTATGATTAATCGTTGTTTGAAGAAGGTTATGATGATTTTGATATATGAGTGCTGATGAACCTATAGAAAAAAGAATAGCCAAAGTCAGTAAACATGACCAGATAATTTTTTCAGCAAACTTCATTTGGAACCTCTAACATATAACCAATCTTGTAAACTGTTTTGATTTCTTCATGCCAACCCAACTTTTTACGTAATCTTTGGATATGTAAATCTAATGTTCTTGTTTGGTCAAAGTCTTCTTTCCAAACTTTTTGATAAAGGACATCTCGGTACAATGCCATATTTTTATTTCTAATTAAGAATAATAACAATTCATATTCCATATTGGTAATGTCTATCTTTTTTCCATTTTGAATAACACATCTTTTCTTTGTATCAACCTCTATATTTAAAACATGTATGATTTCAATTCCTTTATGATACCGTCTCAAAACACTTTCCACTCTTGCTATAAGTTCATCAATTGAAAATGGTTTTACCAAATAATCATCTGCCCCCATATGCAATCCTTTAACCCGATCTTTAATACTTCCTTTTGCAGTTATAAAAATAACTGGAATACTTTGTGGTTCAATATATTCCATCAATTCATAACCACTAATTTCAGGAAGCATAATATCTAATAAAATGAGATCATAAAAATGATTTTCAATCATATCTGCACCTATTTTCCCATTTGAAGCATAGTCACATTGATATCCTGCTCTTGTTAAATTCATCATTATTAAATCAGCAATAGGTCTTTCATCTTCTACAATTAATATCTGCATATCTCTCACCTCTTATCTATCTTATAAAAGAGTTGTATCATTATTGTATCACAACCTAGAGATAATAATGATATTTCTGATTTATTTTTTTATTATTTGAGATAAAAATTTCAAAACAGATATCTTTCATAATTACCACATCTCACCTTCAGATAGTTTCTTTCCCTCCTCAATAGTGTCATAGTCAGTCTATCTATCTGTAAATCTACTTACTAATATGAACTATCTGCTCAATCCTCTTTCACATCATAACCATAAAATAATCTTGCCATAACAGATGATGCTATTTGATGTACCTTCATTCCTACAGAATAAAAAAAACATGAATTAAGGAGAACCTGAAATTCATGTTTTTATACTTATTAATGACTTTGTTCTTTTTTATGTCTTAAACATACTACAATGATGAGTATTGATGTAACTAAAGAAAGCATTCCCACAAAATATGTTGAATCACTTGTGTTTGCACTTGATCCTTTTTGAGGTGTTGTTGAAGTTTGTTCCATACCTTCCTTTTTAAGATGTTCAAATGCTGTTTTCAATTGCTCCTCTGCTGACATAATTTGCTCAGCCGTGGCTTTTTCGTCTTTAAATACTGATTGAGCATTTATGAGAGCTTTCTTTAAATTTTTCCATGAAGACAACGTATAATCTTTTGCATTTAATGCTTCAACTTGTTTCATTAACTCTTGCAATGCTGTTTTATCAATACTACTTATTTTTAAATAATCAATAGCTTCACTTAATAAAGTTATTGCATTATTCACTTCTAATTGTGTTACTTCACCATTATTATAAATCTGTTTTGCTTTCTGTAATGCTGATTTGAATTCTTGAACAATTTTGGTATCCAATTTTTTTAATGTTTCTTCAGTGATTTTTTCAGCTTTAAGAATAATTGATTCTAATTGTGATTTATCAACCTTATGACCTATCTTTTTCACTAATCTTTGATATGCATTCTGTAACTCATTTAAACTCTTATCAATTTGTTCTTGAAGAGATGATTCATTATTCAAAAGATTTATAGCATCATCATAAGCATTTTTAAAATCTTTATAAGATTCTTCTGTGTAATCATCTTTTGACTTTAAAACATTCTTGATGTCACTACTTTCTATATATTGATATAAAAGTTCCTTATTCACAGGAATAATAAATTGAATTGTATATGTTTCTGTTGTTTGACCATCTTCAGATTTAACAATAATTTTCACTTCATTATTGTATAACGGAAGAATTGTTATTGCTTCATTATTAAGACTTTGAGCAACTATTGTTGGAATTTCAATATTTTTAAAAGGAGACTTTGAGCGATTCATATGTCTTAAATCAACAGTATAAGTTCTTGTATTGGCATCATATCCTTGATAACCAGCAAAATCTGTAATTTGAATGCCATTAAGTTTCAATTCATCTAACTGTGCACTCTTATTGGCTTGTACTGGCATGATATAATCATAAACTTCAATTTCTGTTAATCCTATGCATTTACCCACTTGTGGTGATTTTAACCATACTCTTAATTGACGAGTTGTAATTGGTTGAATAAATCCATATGGAGTATCCCCAGATGTAAATGGAACTTGTGTAATATGAGAAGATTCAATTTCTTTCCATGTTCCCGTCTCACTATCATAATATTCAAAACGAACATTGCTGTCACCTGGTAAAACACTATATTGATTATCTGTAAAATGCCAAAGCTTAACATTCTGCATTGTATATTCCTGTTGCCAATCTAACTGAATATAAGTATCAACAGGTGGATTTTCATCTCTCAAGCTCCAGTTTGTCCACCTTGCGCTTTCTCGGCTTGATTCAGTAGTCACACCATCATTTAATTCTGATAATGAATCATTAATTGCTATTGAAGTTGGATCACTTGGAACTCCATCAACCATTTTTCCATTTGTAAATACTGGTACATCATGATGATTCTTTGAAGCAATATTTTGAGATTCTGCTAGAGGAGGTGCAACTCTGACTGTCATTATAACTTCTTGGGTTGTATTCAAAATACTGACAGATCCCTTAATTGTTACAATTCCTTCATCTTTAAAGGCATCAACTGGAACTTCCCATTTGACAGGGAAAGATTCACTATAAGTCCCATTTTGATATAATCCTCTAACAGTTTGTGGTAAGGATGGTGTTACACCTGCATTTGTGACTATTGATTGATTTTCTACTGCCACAATATCGCCAATCACATGAACTGTTACACTTACAGTTGCATGATCTTCTTTCAATTGACCTGTTACAGTGAATTCACCTACTTTATTTAACAGATTTTCATCATACTTATTCCATTGAACACTTAACTCTTTCTTTTCACCATTATTATATGTCCCTATAACTTGTAATGGTAAAACAGGTGTCTCACTTAGACCTACATACAAGTTCTTGGCAATACGATAGCTTTGTAAATAAATATCACCTTCAACTGTATCTTTTCTTGTTTTTACAGTAATACTTGAACTCTTTAGACCATCTGCACTTGCAGTCAGAGTAAAATCACCTGCTTCTTTCGTTGATTGAACAATCACCAGCACCTTACCTGAAAATGCTTTTCTTGAATTACCTTTATAACTATCAGTATCTGCAGCATTCCCATTATCAACACCAACAATTTGACCATGCCCCTCAATACTAAAATGAATACGATGGTCTGCTCCAGAAACAATGTTATTGTTTACATCTTTAACATCAACTGTAATATAAGACAAACTGCTTCCATCTGCACTGATCTCTGTCTTATCACTATAAGTATCTAAATAAGTTGCAGCAGAATTTGTTGTCACTTGCTTTCTTCCGACTGTATCATCTATCAAATGACCATCCTTATCATATGCTTTAGCACTCAATGTTCCAGATTCCCAAGTCACATTAAAACTTGGATAAAACTCACCATTTGAAAAAGTTTGATATTTATAGCCTAAAGATGTTGTGTGTGGTGTGGCAGTATCTTCACCAATTTTTCTCCCATTCAAATACAGTTCGACTTTAGCAGCATTTGTAAAGACATCAACCTTGACTTTTCCATCACTTGTTTTCGTAATTTCATTATTGTTCCAAGTTGACATTAAATGTAAAGTTGTAGAATTTTCATCCCACATACTCTTATATAAATAATAAGTATCCTTCTTGAAACCAGCTGTATCTACAATTCCAAAATATGAAGACTTTGGTTTTGCGCCCTGACCACTTACACTTCCTGCACCCGTTCCATTCCATGGAGTTGGCTCTCCAATATAATCAAAACCTGTCCAAACAAACTCACCAGCATTAAAATCATTTTCAATCACAAATTGCCAAGCATCACTAGCAGAATGCCCCCAACCGACTTTTGCTTGATCATTATCATATTCAGACATCTGTAAAATATTATCATCTCTGCCCGCTGTACTATAAACACCTCGACTATGAACAGCACTTGCTGTTTCAGAACCATACAATGGCCAATCACTATATGTTGTATGCATTGCGTTTGTTTGATCATTATTGGCATAATTTAATCCAACAACTCCACCCGCTTCATATATTTTCTGATTTATTTGACTAATCATAGCACTAGGATCTGTATTTTTGCGATTGTCACCATTTGTGACAGGGCGAGTCATATCAACTTCCTGAACCCATTGAATAAGCTCATCAACTAAATCAACATAATGTGATGTTGAACCAGATGTCCCTTCATCAATCTCATTTCCTAATGACCACATGATAACACTAGGATCATTCTTACAACTATTAATCATAGCTTTGATATCAAATTCAGCCCATTTCATACCATTTTCACCATTGATAATTTGATTATTGTCATCAATAGTCTGATTAAAATAAGCACCATAGTCATTAACATTCCCATTTTTATACTCTGTCCAGCCATCAAAAGCTTCATTAATAACCAAAATACCATACTCATTACATACATCTATCAATGAAGATGCAGCAGGATTGTGTGTAACACGAATGGAATTACATCCCATTTCTTTTAATATTTTTATTTGGCGTTCAATCGCATCACGATTAGCAACAGCGCCCAACGCACCCTGATCGTGGTGCATACATACACCTTTTAATTTCATATTCTTTCCATTTAATGAAAATCCATTATTTTTATCAAAATTAAAATATCTAAAACCATAATCAGTATGATATGTATCTATAATCTCTTCACCATCAAGAATCTCAGTTTTCATTGTATATAAATACCTATTTTCAACTGACCATAATTGAGGTTTATCCACTAAGACTTCTTGCTTGATATCTTTTGTACTCTTTGCTGATAGTTGAACTTCCTGACTTGCTACACGACTGGCTATATTTCCTTGTTGATCTCGTAAAGTATTTTTAATTGTTACTGTTTTTGGTACATCATTATTATTTTCAACTTTCGCAATAACATCCATCTTAACAACACTATCCTTTGTGTTTTCTAGATCTTTTGCAATTAATTGAGTTCCATTATAGCCAACATGAACTTTATTTGTAACAGTTAACTGAACATCACGATAAATACCACTCCCTGAATACCAACGGCTACTTGGAATTTTATTATTTGTTTTCACAACGATTACATTTTCAGTTTTCCCATCACAAATCAATCCATCTGTAATATCAAATGCAAATGCAGTATAACCATAAGGATGCACACCTAACTTTTTCCCATTAAGATAAACTTCAGCATTCATATATGCTCCATCAAATTCAATAACTAATTGTTTTTCCTGATATTTTTCTGGAACAACAAATGTTTTACGATACCAACCAATTCCACCAGGTAAAAATCCACTTTCGGCTTCACCATTGGTTGTAAAATTCTGATCAATACTATAATCATGTGGTAAATTGACTGTATCCCAAGACGAATCATTAAAATCCTGTTTTTGTGCATCGGATATATCCCCACGATGAAACTTCCAATTTTCATTAAATAAAGTTGTTCGTTCTCCATCACCGATAAGATCAACATAAACATCTTCTGGATGAGATTGACTGATTCGAGTATTTTCTTGTGCTAAAACATCAATAGGTAGTGATGTTAATAAGAGTGATGCAGTGGCTATAGCACAAATTTTTTGATTCCATTTCCCTTTCATAATTGCCTCCTTTTTTCATAGAGGATGTACTATTATGATTATTTGAATACATAAAAAGACCTAATGGCTTGATGTAATAATATACATTCAAGTCATTAGGTCTTGCCTAATCAAATAGTAACAATCCTACTGTACTATCAGTATAATTGTTTAAGTAAATTATGTCAATATTTTTACTAATTATTATTAATATTTTAGTGAATAAGTATTTATTGAAACTGTTCCCTTTTTACTCTCTTTAATACCTCAATAGCAGTTAAGCCTGTTAAAATTCCTGTTGGAATAGAAGCTGCCAACATAACAAATATATATGGCATTAAAGCAGCTGAAGAAATCACAAAAGATATCACAAACATTTGTCCAATATTATGGCATATAGCAGCAATAATTGATACAGATACCAGAGGTAGCTTTGTATATCTTTTTAAAAGTGCTAAAACAACACTGCTCAAAAAGACACCGCCACAACTCATTAAAAAGGTATAATGCATGAGTGTTCCAGTTAGAAGACCAGAAATAATAACACGGAAAAAATTGACAACAAACATTTCCTTTGTCCCATAAATATCTACAACAAGTAAAGCTACAATATTGGCAATTCCTAACTTAACTCCCAATGGGAGTGGAGAAGACAGATAATGATCTACAGTATGTAAAATAATTGCAAGGGCACTTAACAATGCCAGATATACAATTTTTTTTGTTTTCTTATGTCCCATAATAATCCTTTCTATTTAATATAATCCAAAGCACGTTGTCGTAAGATAGTGTATTGTTTATGTGTCTTTTGATCCTGTGGATTCAATCTATCAAAAGAGCGATGAACCCAATTGTTTTCTTGAATATATTGTAAACTTTGTGGAAAATGCAAATCAAAGATAAATGCAATATAAGATAACCACATATCTAAACGTGTTTTTCGATAAGGTGCATAAATAAGTTCTTGATTATAGAATTGTTTATATATTTCTGGTGATATTTTTTCTTGGTTAACGACTTCAGCAGATGCATAGAGTGTATTTTCAATATCTTCTTCCTCTTTAACTCTAAAATTATCTAATTTATCAGCATCTCTAATCAAATGAATGAACAATAAAGTTCTTTCATCAAACCCTTCATCTATTTTATATTTATTATGCTGTTCAATAGCTGCTTTGATAAGATCATCATATTGATGATCTTCAATAAAGGTTCTTATAAAACCTTCATCAAATAGCAGTTGACTTGAAAACATTGCGTGATCAATCGTTTTATAATCAGCAAAGCTTTCATATTTCACCCATTGTTCAAAACGTCCAATATCATGTAATAAAGCAATTAAAGCGGCTAACTCTTTATCTTCCTGATTCCATTTTAATTGTTTACAAAGATAATCACTACATTTCATAACTTCATATGTATGAATAATTTTCAAACGAATAGATGGAATATTTGTATCATAATGAGAGACATAATTTTTAAATGCCAATCTTGCTTTTTGAAGATCAATCATGATGAATAGCCTCCAATAAAACTTGCATATCAATAACATTCATTTGACCTGGTGCAGATATTTTACCAGCACTTGCAAAAGTCATAGATGAACCTGTTAATTCACCTGTAATTCTAGAAATCACGCCAATTTTCCCCATAGCCATTGTAACTATTGGTCTTTCTAATTTATGAGACATTTCTAATGTCATATTTAATAATGTTATAACATCTTTATAAGTTATTGGCATAACAGCTAATTTACAAATATCTGCTCCTAGAATTTCCATTTGTTCTAATCTATTCATCATATCAGAAAAACAAGGTGTCTTATCAAAATCATGATTAGACATCACGACTTTGATATCATTTTGATGAGCAATTTCTACAAGTTGAAAGACCAAAGTATTCCCACTCATCAATTCAATATCAATTAAATCTATACACTGACTCTCACATGCCTGCTTTACAAATGTTTGATATTCTTCATCACTCAATTGCATCTGTCCTCCCTCACGAGAAGAACGATATGTTAGTAAAATAGGTAAATCTGTCATTGATCTTAATTTCTGTAGAACACTTTTTAAGCTACTGCTATTTCTTATCTCCTGATAAAAATCTATCCTCAATTCAATAACATCATATGGCAAGCCTTGAAATGATTGAAATTGCTGAATAATCTCCTTTTCATTTTTCCCTACAATAGGCAGACAAACTTTTGGCTTTCCTTCACCAATATGAATACCTCTGACTGTACAAACTTTCATACTATACCTCCTGATGACACGTTTTCAAAAAAAGCTGAATTTCTTTGATTGTCTGTTGAAAAGAATCTCTAAGTAAAAAATGATTCCCCTGTTTAATAATTTTCACAACACAATAGGGAAGTGACTTTCCAATCATCAATGTATCATCTTGTTTTATCATATCATATTCTCCTGCCATCACCAAGACAGGAATATGAATCTTTTGCAGATCCTTATAATTCAATTGAGGTTGCTTTTGCATCAATCTAATAAGTTGAAAAGTTCTTCTCGCTTTTGAATTGTAAAGACAAAAAGGCATTAAACAAATAAGCATAACATAATCATAAAAACGATAAAATGGTTTAATCATACATGGTTTTGTATTTGCTCCAATAGAAACAATATGCTTTAATCTTTGATCAGATAATCCTAACAATAAAGAAACAATGGCTCCATCACTAAAACCAATAACATCATACGCTTCAATATGTAAGTGTGTCATAACTGCTTGAACATCTTCACACATTTGCTGATATGATAAATCACCTTTATGAATAGATTGTCCATGGTAACGAGAATCAATGAGAATACACTGGTATTCTTTTGCTAAGAGTTTGACTGCCTCATCAAAAACATGATGATCTTCATTATTTCCATGTAACAAGACAAGTGGAAATCCTTCACCGATAATTTCATAATAGATATCCATGTTTAACACCTCCTTGTCTTATTATACCTTTTTCAAATAATGAAATAAATAATTACTTCGTATGTAAATAATAGTAAATTTGTGAAATACCATAAATACCACCACAAATCATTATATAATAAATAAAATAATGACTTTGAAGTCCACCAGACAATATTATCAATGAACCTATTGTTGCAAATACAGGACAAATAACACCCTTAAATAAACTTTTGATCTGTTTTTGTTTATAGAGACAATAAACTTGATAATATAATACAATATATAGCATATATGCAATAGAAATAGCAATTTCTGATATATCGCTATTAGGAATAATTGAAAACTTCGTACAAATGTAATGCACAATCATCCAAAATGCACAAATCAAGAAAGCAAATAAAGCAGAAGATACAGGAATATCTAACTGTGAATGAACCTTTTTGAGTTGTTTTGAAAATGGAATCATACCCTTACGCATTGCCAAAGAATATGGCATACGCATAAAACCAGTAATTAATCCATTGACAGTTCCCATAACTGATACAATTACAAAAACAACAATAAGTTTGGCAAAAGTGCCTCCTAATAATTGACTCGCCGCTACACTGACATGAGCATCTCCCAAGGCTATGACCTGATCAACACCAACATAACTAGAAATCCCTACAAAATAAAGTGTATAGATAGTTAAAATAAGTAATGGTGCAATTGTTAATGCTTTAGGCATTGTCTGCTTCGCATTCTTGACTTCATGTGAAAGGGATGTAGCCACAATCCATCCATCATAAGAATAAGCAATGGGTCCTAGGGCCATAAGCCAGCCTGTGCTTAAAATAGCGCTTTGTGAAGTCTCAGCAAGACCCTGAATAGGATCACCATAAACAATTCCTAATATGCCTAATAAAAATAATGGCAACATTTTAACAAATGTAGAAATATCCTGAAAAATAGCACCAAAACGTGGAAGAAAAACATTATATAGAAAACAAATAATAATAAATCCAAATCCTATAAGGACTTGAAATTCTAAGGTTGCTTGTAAATGAAATAAGATATCTATATAAATCCCTATAACCCAAGCCACAACAACGACAATAGTAGGAAAATAGATAAAAATCAAAAACCAGCCAAATCCACATGCTGTTTGATTATTTACAAATTCCTGTGCATATGCTATTAATCCACCTGGTTCATTTGTTCTTGCAGCAAGTTCACTCATTGTCAAGCTTCCAAATATAATCGCAATAGCTGCTAAACCAAACAACAAAACACCCAAGAGAATACTCCCTTGAGTTGCTATCAAGATATTATCACTTTTAAAAAAGATACCCGATCCTATACATGTTCCAACAATCATTGTAATTGCGGTTAATAAACTATATTTCTCATGTTTGTTTTTTTTCATCAAATCTTCCTTTACATTATGTTTAACAATTCTATCATGTCTCATTCATAATCACAACTTATATGTCAAAAAAAAAGAGATGAACTCATCTCTTAATTATAATCATCTTCAACTAATCCGTCGTCTTCTTCCTCTTCAGGAGTCTCTTCTTCATCTGCATAGATATCATTCATATCAATATGCACTTCATCAAATTTATGACGGCTTCTTAAATCCCAATGATTTTCACCCACTGTTATTAAGCGACCATCTAATGTAATATTTGTGTAGAATAAAGATTCATTTTCATCTTTATCTGCTTCACTAAATCCTTTGATTTCTGAAACCTCCTGCCATAACTTATAGAAATCAACAGGTTTTTTCTTTTTCTTCATCAAATCAAACGCAATATCAACCATTGAACTTTGTTTATAATCAATCATAGTATCCTCCTACATTTTTTCAGGTGCACTTACACCAATTAAATTTAATGCATTTTTTAATGTAATTTGTGTTGCTCTTACAAGAGATAATCTTTGTGAAGATAACTCTCTATTTGCTTCATCAATAACATAACAATCATTATAGAACGAATGGAACAATTGAGCAAGTCTTTGAATATAATTTGCAATTTTATGTGGCGCTCTTTGTTTTGCACTTTCTACTATTTCATTTCTAAACTCATTAATATGTTTTACCAATTCTATTTCTTTAGGGTGTGTCAATAATTCATAATGATCAGCCACCTCAATACCAACAGTCTGTGCCTGTCTTTCAATAGAGCACATTCTTGCATGAGCATACTGTGCATAATAAACTGGATTGTCATTTGATTTCGATTTTGCTAAACCTAAATCAAAATCAAATGGTGAACTGGCAGCTTTTGATACAAAGAAATAACGTGATGCATCTACACCAATATCATCAATTAAATCTTTAATAGTGACTGCATTTCCAGTACGCTTACTCATTTTCACAACTTCACCATTTTCAACCATACGTACCATTTGCATAATGTCAATATTTAATTGATCAGCATTATATCCTAATGCTTGAATAGCTGCTTTCATACGATTAATATAACCATGATGGTCAGCTCCAAGTAAGTCTACTAAATACTCATATCCTCTATCTAACTTGTTTAAATGATATGCAATATCTGGTGTTAAATATGTATAACTTCCATCAGATTTAATTAAAACACGGTCTTTATCATCATCAAACTCAGTTGATTTAAACCATAAAGCCCCTTCTGCTTCATACGTATAGCCTTGATCTTTTAATCTTTGAATCGTTGGTTCAATCTTATTTTCAGCATATAAAGATGTTTCACTAAACCAAACATCATGAACAACTCTAAATTCTTTTAATATATCTTTAATCTTTTGTAATTCATGTTCAGTTCCAATACTTCTAAAATAAGCAATAGCTTCTTTTTCATCAACATGAGCAAACTTATCACCATACTCATTTTTAATGCTTTCAGCAATTTGAATGATATCTTTTCCATAGTATCCATCTTCTGGAAGTTGTCTTTCTTGTCCCAAGGCTTGAAGATATCTTGCATATAATGATAACGCTAAATTTGTAATCTGATTTCCAGCATCATTGATATAATACTCTTTTGTCACATCATAGCCTGCTGCATTCATAATACGACAAATACTATCACCAACAGCTGCCCCTTTCGCATGACCCAAGTGTAAATCACCAGTTGGATTTGCTGATACAAATTCAATATTGTATTTTATACCTTTTCCAAAATCACTTTGTCCATAGTGATCCTGCTCAACTAAAACTTCTTTAATTATAGAAGTCATTGCATCTTTTCTTAAAAATAAATTTATAAATCCTGGTCCCGCAATTTCTACATGATCAATATTTCCAGCATCTTTGTTCATTGTTTCAATAATTCCTTGTGCAATCTCTCTTGGATTTCTTTTTAAAATCTTTGTTAATTGCATTGCAATATTACTTGAATAATCACCATGTGTTTTGTCTTTTGGGATTTCAATGACTATTTGATCAAGATTATAATCTTCTACAAAATCCAAATCAATAATTGCTTGTTTTAAGACCTTCTTTAATGAAAGTTCTATTTTATTAACAGCCATAGTATCCTCCTTTTATCAATTATCATACTTTTAATACAATATCATATTTACCGATATAGTCAACATTTTTCTTACATTTATCATACTATAATGATTAACTTTTACAACTCAGACACTGTCATCTAGAACTGAGTTATCGATGTCTCATAAGGTTTCGTTTCAGTATCTATTCTAACCTCTAGCAACGCTATCTGGACCATGCCCTAATCTATGTTTTTTATAACACCAATATATAGACCGATTTTATGAAAATCATCACTATATTCCTATCTTGATGATGTATTGTGTCACATTGTTATTCCCTAACTTTTAAATTCTTTACTTCATCATAATTCATTTCTAATTTTTTAAAGTTACTGATTGAAAACATATGAAAGTGAAAAAGAAGATAATTGCTAAACCAATTCCAACATAAAACATTGAATATACTAATCCAATACTCGTCTGAATACTGAATACACCTGTCATAAACATTATATGCCAAGTCATAAAATAATAGATTTCCATAATAATAAGTATAAAACTACCAGCCAAAGAGAAAATCAAACTATTTTTATAATTATTTATCCAAATACCAGCAAATAAACACACAAGAGAAATAATTGTTATAGGATTCATAAGTATTATTGTACCATATGTTTCGTCCAGACCCAAACCACTTTGTAAACATAGAAACTATACAGGCAATACCAAAAACTGTTAATCTTTTCTTTATTTTATTATCTATTTCAATAACCACCTCTACAATAACTTTCATAAATTAAACACATTTATAAAGTATTCATATACAAATTTTATGAGACTCATTTATGAGACTCATATTAAAAATTGTATACTGTTAACTATCAACCAGTTACATTAAAGGGGCAAATAATCTTAAAATAGCTTCATATAAACCTCTAAATCTTCGACTCTTTTTTTGATCTATTTTTTGACTCAATGAAAGTGTTTCCTGGAAATCTTTTTCAATATCTTGAATTGTTGAAGTTTGATACAATAAAACATTACATTCAAAATGTAAATAAAGACTTCGATAATCAAAATTGATTGTTCCTACAGTTGCAATTTTGTGATCACATAACACCATTTTGGCATGCAAAAAACCAGGTTTATATTCATAAAATTCTACTCCTTCATAAATGAGAGAATAATAATAAGAACGTGTGACTTTATAAACATTTTTCTTATCTGGAATTCCTGGTGTAATAATCTTTACACTTACACCCTTTTTACATGCGAGAATAAGTGCTTTCATCATAGCATCATCAATAATAAAATATGGTGTCATTATTAAGATTTCTTCCTGAGCACAATTGATTAAATTCATATATATATTTTCACCAGTGCGTTCTTCATCCAAAGGAGAATCACCATAAGCAACAACGTATCCATCAAATGGATAATGATTATGATGATAGATATCAGGCATATATTGTGTAAATGTTTTATCATCATGACGATAAGCATTCCAAGTAGACAAAAACATTGTTGTCAAATTCCAAACACCATCACCCTCTAAACGTATTCCTGTATCTTTCCAATGACCAAAACGAACTTTTGCATTGATATATTCATCTGCTAGATTAAATCCTCCACTGTAACCAATATAACCATCAATCACACAAATTTTACGATGATCACGATGATTCATAGCAACTGAAACAATAGGTACAAAAGGATTAAAAACAACACATTGAATACCATATTCTTCTAATTGTTTTTCAAAATGATAAGGAACAGTTGTTAAACTTCCAACATCATCATAAATAAAACGGACTTCAATACCTTCTTTCACTTTTTGTTTTAATAATTTGAGTATTGTCTCAAACATTAATCCTTCTGCAACAATAAAGTATTCCATAAAAATAAAGTGTTTTGCATTTTTTATATCTTTTAACAAATCACAATAATTATAATCACCTAATGAATAATATTTTGTTATTGTATTCTGATAAGTCCCAAACCCTAGATCAGATAAATATGTAAATCCATGAGTCTTTCCATCATTCATTTCATATGCAATATCTTGTGGCATTATCATAACCGGCTCAATTTCATCAAGGACTGGCTGTAATTTTTTACGAATGACACGGGAAGGTTTTTTATTTCCAATTGATAAATAAAGCAATCCTCCAAAGACTGGAAACACAAGAATAAGAATAATCCATGAAATCTTATATGCTGATGTTTCATCTTTACTGACAAGCCATAATACAACAGCAGAACTCATAATAAACATCAATGGTCTTAACCATACATAAGATTTAAGTAATGAGGACGTAAAAAAACCTAACCATAAAACTTGTAATAAAATTAAAACTCCAAATATAAACATTCTATTTAGACATATCTTTAATATTTTCATAGTTCCTCCTGGAAACTATATGGAATCATTGTTATTAAGATATAAGCTGTTGATATAAGACCATTCTGGTCATATAAATCATATTTCATTTTTATGCGATCTTCATTAGCCTCGAATTTTAATAACTTTGTTTTTAAAGGAACCAAGCCATAAGGAAGTTGATATTGATTCCAAACTTCCTTATCAAAATCAAATTTCAACATAGATATGCCATGTTTTAAAATAATTCCTTCTTTTCCATATGTTATTTCAATTGTTCCCTCTTTTGTGTCAAAACTGAGTTGTGTCTTTTGACCTACATGAAGAATACCTTTAGATTTGTATTCTATAGTTTCACTTTGCCCATCTTGTTTAAAAATAGACTTATAGTGGATATTTTTTGTTTGATACATTTTCCATCACCGTGAATATTATACCACACTTTCGGTAAAAATGAGAGATGAGGTGATAGAGTTGAAAACTTTTGTCAAATGGGTTCGTAGAGTTATCATTACTGGAATGGTTTTTGTAATGGTTATATATGGTGTAAGTTATATGATGGCTGCCCCACAACTTGGACAAGGTCATTATATTAAATTATATGATCAAAGCGAGAAATTATTTTATCAATCTAATCAGCAGAGTAATGATATTGCATTAAAAGATGTTTCCAAAGACTTTTTAGCAAGTATTGTAGCAATTGAAGATCATCGTTTTTATTCTCATAGAGGTTTTGACCCAATTGGTATTTTACGTGCAGTTAAGGCGAATGTTCTTGAAGGTGGAAAATCAGAAGGTGCAAGTACGATTACACAACAATATGCTCGATTGATGTTTTTAACTAATGAAAAAACATGGTCAAGAAAAATTACAGAAGCTTTTTTAACAACCAGATTAGAAGCTCATTATGATAAAGATACAATTCTACAAGGTTATATAAATACAGTTTATTTTGGTCATGGGATTTATGGGATTAAAAATGCATCCCGTTATTATTTTAATAAAGATCCTAAAAATTTAGATTTAAATGAAGCAACAATGTTAGCTGGTGTTGTGAATGGACCAGAATATTTTTCTCCATTTAAAAATATGACAAGAGCCAAAGAACGCCAAAAACTTGTTTTAGATCAATTGGTTAATGAAAAATATATAACTCAAGATAAGGCCAATCAGATTTATAAAACACCATTTCAACTAAATAAAGATCCTTCATCTGCACTTACTCTTTCTTACCCTTATTATAAAGATGCTGTTATTAAAGAATTGGAAGAATTAGGATTTTATAAAGAAAGTTATATTAATCAAGGATTAAATGTACAAACAACATTAAATCCAACTGTTCAAGATAAACTTAATCAAACAGTAGATAATCAAATGAAAGATAAAGAGGAATTAGAAATCTCAAGTATGATCGTAGACAGTCATGATGCTGGAGTGCTGGCATTAGTTGGGGGTAAAGATTATGCAACTTCTCAATTTAATCGTGCAACAAGTGCAAAACGCCAAATCGGTTCAACTATGAAGCCACTTCTTTATTATATTGCCTTAGAAAATGGATTTACTCCAACAACAAAATTTAAAAGTGAGCCAACAACTTTTCAATTAGATAGTGGTAAAACATACGCTCCAACCAATTTTAATAAGAAATATGCCAATAGTGATATTACACTAGCTCAAGCAATTGCTGTCAGTGATAATATTTACGCTGTAAAAACACATATGTTTTTAGGAGAGCAGGCTCTTGTAAATGCTCTGTCAAAATTTGGATTTACACATGTTTCTCCACATCCATCTTTGGCTTTAGGAACTTTAAATACAAATATCTATTCATTAGCAAATATCTATACAACCTTTGCTAATGAGGGAACATATAATGATGTTCATACAATTACAAAAATAACAAATGATCATGGAGATATCTTGTATGAACGTAAAAATAAAGATGAACAGTTATTGAACAAAGAGACTTGTTTAATTCTCAATCAACTTTTGACTGCACCATTCAATAAAGCATTTAATACTTATACTTCTGCAACAATGTCTGCTTATCCAACCAAAACAACCTTTGCAGTCAAAACAGGTTCTACATCATATGATTCACTTTGCGCAGGCTTTAATCCTAATTACACTATTCTCAGTTGGGTTGGCTATGATGATAATCGTGAAATGACTATGGCTACAGATTCTAAAATTCCAAAAGTTATCTTTCAAACAATGGCTAATGAACTTCAAAAAGATGAATCTTGGTATAAACCTACAGAAAAACTTCAACAGATTCCTATCAATCCCATCAGTGGTGAATATCAGGAAAATGGTGTTGTTTACTGGTTCAAAAATAATTAAAGGAGCTGTAACGAATAAATAGTTTTTTAGCTATTTAGAACGTTCAGCTTCTTTTTCTTATATATGGAGGTTGTTATTTTTTGTTGTAAATAACTTTTTGTGTTTTTTGATGTACTTAAAAACATGTATTACTTTTTACAAATAAACTGCTTCTTTTTGTTTTCTTTTCCTTTTCTTTATAATATCTTGAATATTTCATATCCATAAATGTTACATCATGATTTGTTTTAGAACAGCTGTTTCTCTCTCCCCCAGCGTATCCAAATGAATGGCATATTCCCACAGTTTAAGAGCATTCTTTTTTAATTCATCATATAATTTTTGTATTTCACTTTTTCTTTTCCCTTTGCTATAAACAAATTCAATCTCATTGTCATTCATATATGTTTCCAGTTTATCGCTTATACTTAAAAGATAATCAATACTTGGTTCTTTTAAAAGAAAATATTTAGCATAGTCAGATCATCTTTAATAAATCTGGCAAAACTGAGCGATTTTGCATACTTAGAAACAATATACAAGCTATTTACTCGTTACAGTTCCATATGATATAATTGTTCAAAAGGATAAATAATATATGGAAAGTAGGCGAAAATTTATTATATATATATCTATACTTAATTAAAAGAAGGGATAAATAAAAAGAGAATAGTATTGATATTAATATTTATGTTAACTATAGCATCTAGCAGTATTGGTGTAAATGCTGCAGAAAATTATATTATTATAGATTATGTAAAGTATTATCTAGTGAATAATAAAATTATTTATAATGAGCTTGAATATGAATGAATTGATGGTATCCTAGTAGGTTATGATGCTGAGTATTGGACTAAGGACCTTAGTTCAATAAACTATCTAAAAGTCTTAAATTATACTACAACGGCTTATGGTAAGTTTTTTATAACTTGCTTATATGGTGAACTAGGATTTACATACAAAATAACTAAGTCAAATATTTAATCAATAATTTTACCAATTAGGTCGTTCTTTTTAAAGAATAAGAAAGGATAGTCAAAAACATGAAAGAATATATGGAGTTTAAGATAAAGACAAGAAATTTAGTCATATTTGCAGTTATTGTATTTATGGTTTGTAGTGTTGGAACATATTATTTTTGGTGTTCATATCACCCTGAGGTTACTATTAAAATTAGTGATGGTCCTACAGGAAAAGAAGGCATTATAATTGAAGCACCTCATATTAGTATTGAACCAACTGGAATCGCTGAACCTTCTGCATCTATAGAGTTGAAAACCAATAGTATTATTATGCAGCATGAATTCTTTTGTGCATATATAAGGGATAACTATGACAAATCCGATATCAAACTAGATATAGAAGTCCAAGATAATGAAACTACCCTTAAATATTCTGGAACAGCAACCACCAATGATGGAAACATTGATAATATTGAAAAAAATTTTGATTGTGGATTTGCCCTGAATGCAAATATAATTAATAGCAAATAGAAAAAGTATATTTAATATAGAGAGAGGCTGTAGCGCATTAGAAAAGTGATATAGTCTTAATAAACAAAATAACACGTAAGCTCATGTAGAGTTTATGTGTTATTTTAGTATAATTAAATTATGAATACTATTGAAATATTGAATCTAATTACCCATTACTTAATGGTAAGTATAACGCATTTCAACTCAAACTTCCACTAGATTTTTTGACTGTTATTCCTGTTGATGATCCTGTGACATCATTCTTAGAAGTTATGAAAGGAATCAATACAAATAGGTATTTTAATCGATTACCTCATCGTGGTAATCAGGGCTACGACCCTCATATGATATTAAGTGTTGTGTTGTTTGCATTTATGAATAAAGTTCCTAGTCTTAAAGAACTTGAAGCGTTATGTAAATATGATATTGAATACATGTACTTGGCGAATAATGAGACTTCATCTTTTTATGGCGTTCCAACGCTTTATCTCTTCACTTGGAGAATTTATAGAAGATATTTTTTATGATATCACTAAATATTAATAGAACTAGATACTATTGATACTTCTATCTTATATATTAATGGAACTAAATTAGAAGCTAACGCCAAGAAGAATAGTTTTATATGAAAGAAAGCAGTGCTGAATTATCAAAGGAAACAGTTTGAAAAAAATAACTACCCATATTCCATTAATCAATGATATGTCACATACAAATTATCAAACTCATGGAAAGTATACTCTGATTATATCGGAGTAATTACAAACTACTTAATGGAAATAATGCTAGCTAGAGATATTACTATTGTATATGGTATCAGAACAAGAAAAACGGATATTCAAAGACCATATGATACTATATTAGTCAGTTATATCAAGTTGTTACAATATGAAACATCACTAGACATATGTGGGGATAAAAATAGTTATTTTAAGAATGATTATGATACCACATTTATACAAATGAAATATGATGACTATAATCAAACTGGTGTCTTTAAACCATGATATAATCTCCAAATAAGAGTTAGTGATGAATACGTTATGCATACAGGAATCTTCACAAATCCAACGGATACTAAAAACTTTATCCCTTTTATGAATAGATATAAAGAAGTATATGAAACATATGCAACATAGCCAATCAAAGATGCAGAATAAAATAGATGAAAACTTATCTACACCACAAGGAAAAGAAATGAAAAGACAAAGAAGTATCCAATTAGAAGGAGTGTTTGGATTACTAAAACAGGATATTGAATATACTCAGATACGAAGAAGAGGAATCCAAAATGTAAAAAAGAGATATATCTAGTACGCATTGGATTCAATGTAAGGAAATACCACAATAAGAAACAATAGGCAATCGACTTATTGCCATTGCAAAATCTCGAATTTTTAAACATAAAATACAGATATATTTTATTGTGTTAAAAAAGTTATTCACAATTAAAATGTTTGTACTATTACTAAAACTATCCAATCTTCATTTATCATAAAGAAAAAAGCATAATGTCTAAGATTTAAAAATCTTATTCGTTACAGCCCATTTATTATTTATAAATCATTTAATAACTGCATAACATCATCATTGGTCTTTATATCAAAAATATAAATTGTCAGTTCATGAAGTTATTCCATTGAACTCTTCTCTAGAATGCTCTCTATATCTTTTGATAACAACAAGAAAAGAAAAAACTCAATTCTTTTTAAGAACTGAGTTGAAAAACTACATAGTATCTCTTATTTCATCGATTGATAATACATTTGCATATCTATGATTCCAAATTTTTTCTTCATAATAACGAGCTAATTTCTCACCACTTGTAAAATCATTATCAAAAGTTGTTGTGGTATCTTTAGGAATTGTCACTTCATATCCATATTCAAATGCAACCTTGCAAGAAACATCAAAACAATATTCTGTTTGCATACCACACATGATAATTTTTTTAGCATTTAAATTTTCTAAATATTCACGTAAAACTGTTTGTCTAAAAGCACTGTTATATTTTTTATCAATAATACAATCCTCTTGACTAGGAGCAAGGGCTTTATGTATTTCCCAACCTTCAGTCCCTTTCTCTAATTCATCACCAGTTCCTCCATCATGACGAATATAGATAAGAGGAATATTCTGCATTCTACACAGAGAGATAAGTTCCTGAATATTTGAAATCACCTTTCTTTCATTAAATGGATGTTCATTGATTAAAGCTGTCTGCATATCAATAATAATCATAGCATCATAATTCATTTGTTTTTCTCCTTTACATATGAGTTTTCGATAGCCATTATAGCTGCTTTTTGAGCATGAATTTGAGTCGTATCAAAAACAGGAATACTCATATCCTCTTGATGAATTAATAATCCTATTTCTGTACAACCTAAAATAACCCCCTGTGCTCCTTGTAATACGAGATCTTTAATAATTTTTATATACTTTTCTTTTGAATCATTGGAGATAACACCTAGACACAACTCATTATAGATAATATTATTAACAATCTCAATATCAGATTCACTAGGAACAAGAACATCAATTTTTGCATCAATAAGTTTTTGTTTATAAAACATTTGTGTCATTGTATACTTTGTTCCTAACAAAGCGACTTTTTGAATATGCTCCTGTTGAAGTTTTTGAGCAGTTGCCTCTGCAATATGGATAATTGGAATATGTATTCCTTGTTGAATAAGCGTAACAACTTTATGCATAGTATTTGTACAAATACAAATATAATCAGCCCCTGCTTTTTCTAAACTCTGAGCAGCTTCAGTTAAAATTCTGGCACTTTTACACCAGTCCCCTTCTGCTTGACATTTTTCAATTTCTGCAAAATCTACACTATATAAAACAACCTTTGCGGAATGTAATCCACCTAATTGTTTTTTTATTTCTTCATTAATAATTCGATAATATGAAACTGTACTTTCCCAACTCATACCTCCAATTAAACCAATCGTTTTCATGATAACCTTTCCTCCTCAATTTTATTTTCACACGAAAAAAGATAATGCAACATATCACCATGATAATACTGAGTTATGAATTCATCCTCTTTTTTCATACCTAAGCGTTTTGCAACTTGAATAGATGGTTCATTATCAGCCTTTATAATAGCGTAAACCTTGTTTTGATTCAAAGTATGAAATGCATATTGTATACATTCATGAACTGCTTCTAAAGCATAACCATTATGCCAAAACCTCTTTTTTAATAAATAGCCTACCTCTAATATGTCTTGGTTTTGATAAGGCTGCATTGTTAATCCAGCTTGACCAATCATTTCTCCAGTCGTCTGTAAAACAATGGCCCATAATCCATATCCATATTTGGCATATCTCATGAATTGCCGATCAAGCCATTCCTGTACATCATTATCAGAAAAATGATGTTCATAAGCATAAACAACTTCTGGATCTTGTAATATTTCAGCAAGATCTCTAAAATCATCTTGCTCAAGTTCTCGTAAATATAAACGCTTTGTTTTGCAAATCATGATTCTTCTCCTTCACTTTGACTATTATAACATAATTCTTTACTGAAAGAAAAAAAGCATCATAAAGATGCTCATTCATTTTATAACTCTTCTTCTGTTTTTGTTTCTTCTAAGATATCATTGACTTCTTCATTATCATCTTCAACAACTTCTTCTACATTATCTTCAATGACTTCTTTTACCGTTTTCACACTTTTTCCTTTGATATAAGCAATAACATATCCCATTCCAAATAGAAGTGCACTTAATGCTAGATATATGGCTGTATTATTGACATAATATAAAACAACATCCATCCAATTTGCAGTTAAAGAAATAGAACCAGCTGATAGAAGACTTTGAATATAAACAGTTACATTATAAACTGTTAGTAAAAAGCCAATCATTAATAAAGCTGATAAAACATAAAAAGCAATTGCTGTTTTAGAAACCTTTGCTCCACTTACCTTTTTCTTATTTATACTCATGTTTATTTCCTCCTCGTGTAATATACTTGTATCAGTCTAACTAGGAAATATGTGATAAATATGTGAAAAGCAATAAATATTAACGTAATTTTTTTCTCACAAACCAAAAAATAACCAAACCAATAAGAATAACCTTCCAAACCAAATCATATTCACTCATAAATGTCGAAATAAGGGTCCATTGTTGACCTAAATATGTTCCAGCCAAAACAAGTAAAGTATCCCATAAAAGTGTTCCTAAAAGTGTATATAGTGAATAACTCATAAAAGGCATTTGGGCCATCCCAGCAGGAATCGAAATAAGACTTCTAATCATTGGAACAAGACGCCCAAAAAAAACTGCTTTTTTACCATGTTTTAAAAACCAATTCTGAGTTTTCTCAACATCCTGTTTGTGGAAATGTAACCATTTAGCCCATCGACTTTCTAAAAGCCTTTCTAATCTTTCTGGTGTCAATAAACGACCTAAATAATAAAGAATAAATCCACCTAAAAATGAACCACATGACCCTACAATAATAACCCCTGGAATCGATAAATAAGTCATTGATGTCATAAAACCAGCAAATGTTAATATAACTTCAGAAGGAATAGGTGGAAACACATTTTCGATAATCATCAACAAAAACAGACTGATATAACCATACTCCTCCATGACAAACATAATCCAATCCTGCATCTATTAACCCCCTCCATAATATTACATAATTCCTCATACTTTTATGTTAAAATAAAAGTGCTTATTATTATATAGACAAAACAAAAATAAATATTCGCTATTTACATATTTTATCGAGTATGTTAATATAATTGCAATGAGGGAGTAGTCTCACAATAGTGTGATGTAATCAACAAACGCGGATAGTTAACTATTCTGGTGCATCTTAAAGACAAGACTCGTTAAAGAAATTATGATCTTTAGCGAGCTTGTCTTTTTTGTTTGCTAGAGAGAAGTATGAGGAGGAAATGTATGTTTTATCAAAAAGAAGTCAGTCAGGTTTTTAAAGAATGTCAGTCAAATCAAAATGGTTTAACTGATCAAGAGGTTGAACAACGTCATCAGCAATTTGGCTATAATGTGCTTGATGAAAAGAAAAAAGAAAGTCCTTTTGTGATTTTCTTGAAACAATTTCAAGATTTATTAGTTATTATTTTAATTATTGCCGCTATTATTTCAGGTGTTAGTGGGCAATTAGAAAGTACACTTGTTATTGTGGCAGTTATTATTGTGAATGCTATTTTAGGAACAGTGCAAACTCTAAAAGCAGAGAAATCACTAGAAAGTTTAAAGAAACTTTCAGTTCCTAAAGCCAAGGTCATTCGTAATGGCAGCATTCAAGAAATTGATTCTACTGAATTGACAATTGGTGATATCGTTCAGATTGAAGCTGGAGATATTATCAGTGGTGATGGCCGTATTATTCAATGTTCTTCATTACAAATTAATGAAAGTGCATTAACTGGAGAAGTGGAAAGTGTTGATAAGATCACTGATGTCATTCATGAAAAAGTCGTTGTTGGTGATCAAAAGAATATGGCCTTTTCTGGAAGTTTGGTGACAAATGGAACGGGACGTTATATTGTCACAAGTATTGGAATGCAAACAGAAATTGGGAAAATTGCTTCTATGCTTAATGAAGCTAAAGAAAGAAAAACACCACTACAAAAAAGTTTAGATGAATTTAGTGGTAAACTCTCTATTGGGATTATGATCATTTGTGTGATTGTATTATGTCTAAATCTTTTTTTAGCAAAACAGTCTTTACTTGATTCTTTAATGATTGCTGTTGCATTAGCAGTTGCAGCAATTCCTGAAGCATTAAGTTCTATTGTTACAATTGTATTGTCTATGAGTACACAAAAAATGGTCAAAGAAAATGCTATTATTAAAAATTTAAACTCAGTTGAGAGTTTAGGTTGTGTCTCTGTTATTTGTAGTGATAAAACAGGAACACTTACACAAAATAAGATGACTCCACAAACAATTTATTTTTATGATCAATTGATGAATATTTCTGATTTAGATAGTCGTCATCATGATCATAGTGTCTTATTAAAATCATGTATTCTTTGTAATAATGCAGTTATCAATGATGAACAAAGAATCGGTGATCCAACTGAATTAGCATTAATTGATTTAGTTAATGAATATACCCAAAATGATGCAGAATTTAAAAATACCGCAGTTAGAAAATATGAGTTACCTTTTGATTCTGATCGAAAACTTATGAGTGTTTCTTCACTCAATCATATTTACACAAAAGGTGCTCCTGATGTCATTATTAAAAGATGTACATCTATCTTGATTAATGGTCGAAAAGAAGTTCTTTCTAAAAGACATATCGATGCTATTCACAAAGAAAACCAGCGATGTGCTCATAATGGTTTACGTGTTTTAGGTTTTGCATATAAAGATTTTAATGGATCTCAAATCAAACTCGATGATGAACATGATTTAACATTTATTGGTTTAATTTCCTTAATGGATCCTCCAAGAGTAGAAAGTGCGTCAGCCGTTGAAAAATGTAAATTGGCTGGAATTAAACCAATTATGATTACTGGTGATCATGTTGTTACAGCAAGAAGTATTGCTAAAAAAATTGGTATTTATGAAGATGGGGACTTATCAATTGATGGTCAAGAACTTGACCATATGACTGAAAATGAACTAGATGAAAAGTTAACACATATCAGTGTTTACGCTCGAGTTGCTCCAGAACATAAAATTAGAATTGTGAAAGCATGGCAAAAACGTGGTGATATTGTTGCAATGACTGGTGATGGTGTCAATGATGCTCCTGCTTTAAAGCAAAGTGATATTGGTGTGGCAATGGGAATTACAGGAACAGAGGTTTCAAAAGATGCTGCGAGTATGATCTTAACTGATGATAACTTCTCAACAATCGTTAAAGCTGTTATCACTGGACGAAATGTTTATCGCAATATTAAGAATTCTATTAATTATTTGTTATCTGGGAATTTTGCTGGTATCCTCTGTGTTTTAATTGCATCATTGCTCTTATTACCTACTCCTTTCTTTCCAGTGCATCTCTTGTTTATGAACTTGATTACTGACTCTTTACCTGCTATTGCTATTGGTATGGAAGCGAGTCGTAATGATGTATTAAAAGAAAAACCAAGAAACTCTCAAGATTCTATTTTGAATAAGAATACAATTTCTCAGATTACTTATGAAGGTATTGTTATTGCGATTTGTACAATGTGTGCTTACTTAATGGGTTTAAAAGGTGATCCTTTAACAGCTTCAACAATGGCTTTTGCGACAATTTGTTTAGCTCGTTTACTACATGGTTTCAACTGTCGTAGTGACCAGCCATTAACAAAGATTGGACTCTTATCAAATAAATCTAGTGTTTATGCTTTCTTAATTGGATTTGCATTACTTCATGTGATTTTATTTGTTCCAGTTATGCATAGTTTATTCATGATTCATAGTATTTCAATTATTCAACTCTTATGCATTTATGGTTTTGCACTCATTCCTACATTCATCATTCAAGCTAAGAAAATGTTTGTAAAATAGTGAAAAGCACATCATAACCTTATTTGGTTTATCGATGTGCTTTCTTTTATAATATATTTAAAAATGTTTCATCCATCTGCATAAGATCCCAACATAATGAGATTATTGAATAATCTTTAAAAAGTTCAAGATTTTGTTTCAGTTTTGATTGGTCAGTTGAACATATCCCATCAATCGGATTGATTTCAATACCAGGAAAAACATGAGTTGGTAAATTAGATAAGAATTCTAACTGTTTTTTTATACTTTCATCACTAGCAGGATCATCATCCCAGTAATCTCTAAAACATTTGGAATCATCAAAATGCTGAACATATGCTTGATATTCATAACGCATACCTGCTGGAGCTTCTGTATATCGATACATCATGGGTTTAATAAAATCCACGACTTCACTTATCTTCTTTGTATTTTGTCCCACATGATAAGCTAAAAATGGAGCATAGATATCAGCACCAACAATCAAATGACGAGATGAAAAATAAGTTGTTAAAGCAATTATATAATCAGTAATAATATTGGCACGTTGCTTATAAAATGCGTCAACTTCTTGATGATCAAAATGATATATGCCTTCTTTATCATATTGACCAGCTAAAAGTGAATGGTCATGATTATGAATTAATAATTTTATTTCATCTAAATCAACTCCAGTCAGTTTCTCTTGACATGATTGACAAAAACAGCCAAAACCTTCTTCATATCCATTTGCAAAAGATGGGAAGCGTATTTTATCAATAAATACTCCATCAAAAGGAATATCAGAAAAATACTCTTCATAAATGCTAATGACATGATCAATATTTTGTTGAGTTCCTGGACAAGAAAAAGAAAAACTTTCATGTTCAATAACATTAACCCTTTCACCTTGCGTTCCATTCACTGTTGTTATCATTGTTATGTTTTTAAGTTGGTCTGTTTCAGATAAAACAGGTAGCCATAATAAGACTCTTATCCCCTTCTCATGAAAATAAGAAACCAATTGTTGATTCAATTTTTCATCAGTATTCCACCCTAATATGATATCACTGATTTTCAGTTTCTTTATTATCCGTTCAGCCTTTTCTTTGATTTCATCAAACGTATGCATCTGATGAACAAAACTACCTGTATGAAGTTGTAATGTGTAAGTATGACTCATATTTATGATATCCTCCTCTATTTTATATACATAGTATACAATGAAACAAATATCAGTGCCATAAATTCAGAGTGAAAATAAAAAACTATTATCTCTTGACGATAATAGTCCTGCCATTTTATCTTTCTGGCATCTGAAAATCAATCAGTGCCTTATTTAAAAAATCATTAAGAGGCTTCATATATTGAAATTCTTTTGCTGCTAATTTTACAAACGATTGATAATCATGCAATTCTCTATCAGCTATAAACTCTTCAACAAACATACTCTTATATTTTAAATAATCGCCATAAGGATGCTCAGAATCATATCCTCTAGGAACTTTTTTAAGCTTTGCACCTAAAAGTGAAAATCTTGATTGAAAATCAGAATGATTGACAATCTTATCAAGTTCTTCACCATGAATTAAAATATAATCTCTTATCATACTTGTTGCATCTTTAAATGTACTTGCAAATAACCCTCCTCCAAGCATAGTTCCATCATGAGGCTGAAGCGAAATAAAATAGCCTACTGGTATTGGTAATTTTCCTTTCGCAGATATGTGTGCCCGCATGACTGGATTATATGGTGATTTATCGGCACCAAAACGCGTATCTCTTACCATTTTAAAAGTTATATCCTTTGGATTAATATGTAGAATACTTTCATCAAAATTCCCTATTTCAAAAATAAGATCCTGTAAAAAATTTTCAAATTCTTGTAATATTTCTAATCGTTCCTGTTTATGATTATGATACCATTCACGATTATTATTCAATTCTAATTTAGATAAATAATCTAAAATTTTCTTCAAATCAGCCATTTCATTCTCCTAGTATTGTTTCATTTTTTTCATATGTGTTGAATTCATAATATCTTGGATAAATGCTTTCACTACAGATGGACATTGATATTTTGGTAATTCTTCAAAAACTGGCATTTTGTCTTCAAAAACCATCATAGAGTCCATGTAATCCTCTAATAATGATTGTTCTAGTCGTGGTAATTTCTGATATTCTAAATTTTTAGGATCTAAACGATGAGACTCAATAGCATAACATACTCGTTTTTGACAATCACAACAACCCGTTTCACTTAAGCCACAATTTTCACTTAAAAATTTTGCCATTTTCTTTCTTGCACGTGATAATTTCTGGCGATAGTTTTCAGGAGTCATATCTAATATTTCAGCAGCCATACGACTATCTATTTGAAACATCGTTCCTAATATAAATACACATCGTGTTTGTCCATCTAAGCATTGTAACATCACATTTGTACAAGATAATTTTAATTCTTTAGCTAGTTCTTCTTGACTCATACCCATTCTTATTTCTTCATGATCTTCTATATAACCAGCACGTATATCATTCGCATAATAGTCAAAGTCTAAAGGATATTTTGCAAACATTGATTTTTTATAATCAATTAAATAATGGGTTGCTATACGATAAACCCATGTATTAAATTGTGAAGCATAATGAAATGATGATAAATGAGTTATCACTTTTATTAATATATCTTGGGTTGCATCTTGAGCATCAGCAATTGTTCCTAACATTCTTAGTGAAAGGTTAAAAACAAAATCTTGAATATCTGATATAACTATTTCTAATGCTTTTTTATCTCCTTCTACTGCTAATTTAATAATTTCTTCTAATTCTTTATTTGTCATTCTTTTTCTCCTCTCTGTAATTAGACATGAATTTCATATTTTGTGACATTTATATAGTAAAATGGTATGACTTTTTTTAATCATACCATTAAATAACTTCTTTTTTCATATAAATATAGGGATAATACCATATATTATTGTAAATTAATTGATAACATTCTATCAAAATTATAATTGGTATCTTAAGTTAGTAGATTTATGCCAAATTCACCCTTGTATTTAACTATCTCATAATTTGTCAAAGTAATAAAGATAATACTACCAATTCATAACCTGAAAATTATCTTGTCACCATCAATATTTTCAAATGTCGAACTATGTCAATTTACAATCATTGACAGTTTAGAATATTTAATGCTATTCTTAAAGTAGATAAGACTAATCTTTAATAAATAGAAATGCTAATATAATAATCAAACTTCATAATTTATTAAATAATTATAAGAATATACAAAAAAATTCCCAATAACTCCCATTACAATCCCATTGAGATTTGTACAAGGTCTACAAAACTTTATAGAAAGGAGGAAAATGTCCTTGCATTATAATAACTAATGTAAAGTTTTTAAGTTATTCACAATTTTATACAAGGAGGGATTTATTTTGAAAAGAACAATTTCTATTTTTACAATCTTATTCTCGCTTTTCATAGCAATCAATTCTGTTTATGCTACTGATTCAAATACTGGAGTCAGTAATGAAGACGAAGTACAAGACCTTCCCCAAGAAGAGATTGATTCTAAAATAGCAGAAACAGAAAAAGAAGCGCTTAAGACAACTATGGCTACTAATAATCAAATAAGCCCTAGAGCAGCCTACAATGATCGTACTTATAGTATGTATGTAACTAACTTCAAGCAAGAGAAAACAACTTGGTGTGGACCTGCAGTTACTCGTCAGGCATTAAGTTTTCATAGAGCTTACAATCACATGACTATTTCTTTGCCATCTCAATCTACATTAGCTTCTAAATTAGGTACAATATCTGCTGGGGCTACATCTAGTGCTGCAATTGCCAATGTCATGAACAGTTACAAGACAACATTTCGCTTAAAACAGTCTTATACAGCTACAAACGTTTTAGATAAAACAAGTCCAAGTGCATTCTTTTCATCAGCACTTAAGTCTCAAATTAAAGGCGCTTATACTGCACCTATAATCTTAATAGACACTGGTCATGATTCAGGTATCTCTCAGTATAGAGGGGTTCGCTATAGACACTATAACACTATAAAAGCGGTAGTTGATAGAGAAAATTATTCAACTGGCACAAGTATAGTCATTAGTGCAACAAGAGTTGATCCTCATTATGACAATAAATACTATGGTGTATATAGCAATCCAATATCTCAAATCTATCAAGCGGTCACTCAAGCTGAAAGAAACGGATCTAATAAAGTTTTGGTATATTAGAATGATGAAACGAATAATTATTGTATTTCTTTTCATTCTATCAGGATGTACACCAGAAAAGAAGAATCCAGAGTCTCAAAAAGAACCACAAGCTGAAAACGTGAATATAGAATGCATTTATGAGATTCAAACACCATATATTGATATATGGTCTCCCAAGGTTATCGAACCTATGATTTATATGGGAGCATCTGACCGTAGTAAAAATTCAGATATTATTGATACGAGATTGCTAGTTGAATATAATATTGAAACCAAGAAAACAGAAATCCTATATGAAAGCGAGTATGACAGTGCAAATATTCAGGGAATAGAAGTTAACGACAATTGGCTCGTTTGGCAAGATATGGAGATATCTGGGACGCAGGACAATATTTATGTCATGAATAGAAAAACAAGAGAAACGAAAAAAGTGAATTCTATAAAAACCAGTGCTCCATCATTCACAATACCAGCTTTGATTGATGATTCAGTCTATTGGATTGAAGAAGAGGAATTAATAGATAATACAATTAAGGGCAGTATCAAGAGATATGATTGTATCAACGGTAAAGTAGATGTTATTTCTCAATTAAATAGTATAGGAGTTCATAATATTCATCTAGAAAGAAATGCAAACAAATTATTATGGAGTGATGAGAAAGATAACAAGTCATATTATTATATTTATGATACAACAAATGGTAAAAAAGATATAATTCAAGCATCATCAAATGCTGTAATGCATCCTATCTTAGTTGGTGATTATATTATTTCTATGGAGGCTAAAAACCACTCAGAAATTCATGATCTTTATATTTATAACATCAAAACAAAAGAAAGTAGAAAAAACAATCAATACATCAATGGTTATTATCGCTTTAACAATATGATTGTGTGTAATGACGGATTGATAACATCACTATTTTCTATTGATGAAGATTTAAGCATAACACCAAGAAAGGTATTTAGCAATCAGGCAGATAATTATGAAGTAACAAATGGTGAGTACATTATATTTTATAAAGAAAATGAAAAAGGAATTATAATATATATTTATGCTTCAAAAGATAATTAATCTGTATCATGACTAAATTAATACAATCATAAATAATATCTTATGACCTTTTCATTTCAAATAAATGCCCAACATATTCACTTGTGTGTTAGGCATTTTTAAATTATGAGAATGTAACTAGTGTTTTCAATAAGATTTGAGAAAATTTATAAAAATTAAATCATTTTTATTGATATTGTCCAGTAAAAGCTAACAATATCAATATATTTTACAATACATATTAAGCTATTTTTTTCTTCATATAAACATGAGGACAATACTCATCTAGATATTCTTCACCAAAATTAATATACCCATTTTTTTGATAAAAAGATTTTGCTCTGACTTGAGCTGATAAACAAACAGTTTGATAATTCAATTCTTTAGCCTTTAATTCTAATACGTGCAATATATCACTTCCAATGTGTAATGCTCTATATTCTTTTAAAACTGCTATTCTTCCTAAAATCATATTCTCTCTTTCAGGATACATTCTGGCACAGCCAATTGGTTCATTATCTTGATAAACAACGAGGTGTAAACTTCTTTGATCAATATCATCAAATTCATTTTCAAATCCTTGTTCTTCAACAAATACTTTTTGTCTAATCATTTTAGCATCTTCTATTAATTCTTTATAAAACACAAACTTCATCTTTAATCTCCTTTGGAAAAAATACTTTCTTATCTGATTTATACAATTTAGAGTTTAAGATAGCTGAAACAATTTCCGATTTGCTTGGTAATGGTGATAATTCACCACTAGGAGATAATATTTCAATTTCACTTAATTCTCCACTCTCTCCATAATGTAAATATGGTACCTGCTTTTGATTATCACTAATAATATAGTAACGAGGGTCATATCCTAATGAAGATGATATATGTTTGATATCATCAAGTTCTTCTTGATTTCTTAATTGTTTATATTTAAATAATTTTCGATTTAGAAATCTTGCTGATAAATCTTTCAAAATAAAATCATCTTCATTCATAAACTCTCTAAAGTAATACAAAACAACTGCTTCATCTAATCTTGTAAAATCATCAACAGTTAATTCATCATATAAAAAAGGTAATAAATACTTCAAATCTGTTTTGTAAGAATATCCTTCTGAGAATAAATCTTTAACACGCTGAAACACACTTTGTAATAAATGTTCATAGCTTCTTGCAGTTGGATGATAATAAACCTGCCAATACATGTGATATCTCGCTAAAATATAATTTTCTATAGCCTGAACACCAGACTCTTTATAAACTATCTTTCCATCACAGATTCTCATTGTTCTAAGAATACGAGACATATCAAATTGTCCATACGTTGTCCCTGTCATATAAGAATCTCTTAGTAAATAATCCATACGATCAGCATCAAGCTGACTAGATACCATTTGAATAAGAATCTGATTTTTATGTGTATGTTGAATAATAGCTGCAATATCCGTTGGCAAATCTTCATGAACTGTTATCAAGATATTATGAACTTCGCTGTCTTCTAAAATCATTCTCACAGTTATATTTTCATGATCTTCTTTAAATACGCCTTCAAAAGAATGAGAAAACGGACCATGTCCAATATCATGTAACAAACCAGCACACATGACACATAATTTATCATAATCATTTAATTCATTATCTAAACATTCTGTTTCCAACATTCTGCGTACAACTTGATAAACACCTAATGAATGTACAAAGCGGGAATGTTCTGCACTCTGAAAAACCTGATAGGTTCCTCCTAATTGTTTGACTCTTCTTAATCTCTGCATTTCTTGTGAATTGATCAAATGCCAAATAACCAAATGATCAACATGAATGTAATCATGAATAGCATCTCTTAGTACCCTTTTTTCATTCATTTCTATATCTCTTAATGAAAAATTTTCTTTATTCATATTTTCACCTTCTTTACTATATTTTACCAAATCCTAAGTAGCGAAGTCTATTCTTTATTGACAAATCAAAAAGATTGTTTGAGTTTAAAAATAGGCGTATACTATATATATAGGAGGAAAGAATAATGTTAGATAAGAAAGTTGCTGATCTTTTAAATGATCAAATCAACAAAGAAATGTATTCAGCTTATTTGTATTTGGATTTTGCAAATTTTTATACGCATAAAGGTTTAAATGGTTATGCCAACTGGTATAATGTGCAAGCGAAAGAAGAGATGGATCATGCGATGGGGATTTTGCAGTACTTACAAGATAATGATTATGAAGTGACTCTATCAGCAATTGCAAAACCTGATAAAGTCCTTGATAAACTTGATGATGCTCTTAAATATGGTTTAGAACACGAACAATATGTGACAAGTTTAATTCACAACATATATGACGCTGCTCATAGTGTGAAAGATTATCGTACCATGAAATTCCTTGACTGGTATGTGAGTGAACAAGGTGAAGAAGAAAAAAATGCAACTGAACTTATAACTCAATTTGAATTATTTGGTCATGATCCAAAATCTCTTTATTCTTTAAACAATGAACTTATGCAAAGAACTTATACACAAAGCTCTATATTAGTTACTGAATAGACCAAAAGGTCTTTTCTTTTTGGTATAGACTTTGATATAATAATGAGTAAGGAGGATTTATATGTACAATAAAATTAATGAAGCTTATAAGTATATTTTCGAACAATATAGTCAACCTATTGACATTGCAATTATTTTAGGATCAGGTTTAGGACCATTAGCTGATGAAATTGAAAACCCTATTGTTATTGATTACCAGGATATTCCTTTCTTTCCCAAATCAACAATTCCAGGTCATGAAGGAAAACTTTATATTGGGAAAATTGCTGGTAAAACTGTCTGTGCTATGAAAGGTCGTTTCCATTATTATGAAGGGCATGATATGGATATTGTGACTTTACCAATCCGTGTTTTTGCAAAACTAGGTATTCAATATCTGTTTGTAACAAATGCTTGTGGTGGTATCAGAGAAGATTTAAACCCAGGACAAATTACATTGATTACTGATCATATTGGATTTATGGCACCAAGTGCTTTACGTGGTCCAAATTTAGATGAATTCGGTCCTCGTTTTAAAGATATGACAGAAGTTTATTCAAAAGATCTAAGACAGATTGCAAAAAATGCTGCTGAAAAAACAAATGTGAATTTAAAAGAAGGTGTTTATTGTTTCTTTAAAGGACCAATGTTTGAAACACCTGCTGAAATTAGAGCACTGAAAGTGATTGGTGCTGATATGGTTGGAATGTCAACTGTTCCAGAAGCAATCGTTGCTAGACATTCAGGAATGACAACCTTAGGTATTTCTTTAGTGACGAATAAAGCTGCTGGGCTTGGTGCAAATGAATTAGACCATAAAGAAGTTATGGAAGCTGCAAACTTAGCTGAAGTCAATCTTGTCAAATTAACAAAACAAATTATTAAAGATATGTAAAAACAAGGACCTTGCATCTTCAGATGTAAAGTCCTTTTGTTATGTTTACAATTATGTTTTTATTTATAAATCTTATAATGGCAAATCACGTTTTTGAAAAATACGACATGCAATGATAGCCATAAGAATCGCAGCTACAAACAAGATGACTATATTGATAAGTGCCATTGAATCAAAACCAGTTAATCCTGTGGCATCAAACAAGGTTAATGGTGTTAAATATTTTAAGAAATCCATTTTATCTCCAATTTGTGATAACATCTGGATAAGAATAAATACCAATCCAAGTCCTGCACCAATACCAATAGAAAACTTTGTTTCATTAAAACTACAAGCAAATAGAAAACACATAGTCGCAAGAAATGCATGTAAAGCATATAACCCTAAATTCAATGTCAATAACTCTTTTAAAGGAATAAGTTCATCAAACATAATCTGTCCACTCATTAATATAAGCCCAGTGACATAGACAACTAAAATCAATAATCCCCCTAATAAGACAATAAGTTGGGTTATGATAACACTGAATCGACTTCTTGGTGTTGCTAATAAATACGCCATAGAACCTTTGTCAATATAACGTGCAACTAAACGCTGACACATAATAATTGTAAAGACAAAAGGTATTGCAATCAAAATAAATCCATAAAGATAATTCGTAATTAGATCTAAAAGAGTTGTTCCTGGATTTGACATTCCAAAAGCAGAAAAGATTTCTGGCATACTTTTAGCTAACATATTCATACTTTCACCAAGTTTTGGATCATACATAGCCACAATAATAACTGAATACATCGATAATAATGCCATAAAAATTATTAAGATAAGAAGATTAGCCTTGAATTCTTTTTTTAATAATGTCCCAATCATGATTGATTCCCTCCATAATAATGTAAGAATAACTCTTCAAGTGATTGTACCCTTACACTCAAATCATCAATAGTATACTGTGATAACGCTTTGATTAAAGTATCTGCACTTCCTTGAAGAGAAAGTGAGACAACGGTATCTCTGACTTGACTCTCAGGATATTGTTGATGGAATAAAGTTGCTTCTTTCACATCATGGAAACAAATCTCATAATATTTTCGACGACTATGTCTTAAATCTTCCATCTTTTCAGTTGCTACAATTTCACCTTCTTTAATAATGACAACACGATCACAAGTATGCTCTACTTCTTCAAAAATATGTGATGACATTAAAATTGTCTTACCTTCTTTTTTTGCCTTATGAATCAGTTCAACAAATTTATTTTGCATTAATGGATCTAATCCACTTGTAGGCTCATCTAAAATCAAAATGGGTGCATCTTGCATAAATGCAATCACAAGACCAATCTTTTGTTTCATTCCTTTAGACATTTTCTTCATTTTATTTTTAGGATTCAATTCTAAAAATTCTATTAATTCCTTGGCCTTACTCATATCTTGAATATTTTTCATATTTGCTACAAACTCAATAAAATCCATTCCTGTCATATCATCCATAAAGGCAATTTCTCCAGGTAAATAACCTAATTGCGCTTGAACTTCAGGAGCGTTTTTAAAACAATCCATCCCCTGTATATGAACAGTTCCCTGATCTGGTTTAATAAATCCCATTAATTGACGGATTGTTGTTGTCTTCCCAGCCCCATTTGGTCCCAAGAACCCTAAGACTTCACCCTTCTCTACAGTAAAATTCACATCAAAGACACCCTGATGATTGCCATAGTCTTTAGTGATTCCATTGACTTCTATTACACTCATAAATATTCCTCCTTATAACACATCTTTTTAAACATATTTTTCCAACTATTAAAATCAACTAACATATCTTCTACACTAATATCTTGCTGTGTTCTTTGTTTATCCAGCATATATCCATCTATCATCCACAATAACATTTGATAGATTTGCTGTGGATCAATTTCGTCTCTAAATTTACTCCAATCTGTATTTTTAAAATATATATCAAATGTTGTTGAAATTGTTTCTTCAATCATATGATTAATATCTTCAGTGACCGCCTCTTTTTGTGAATAATAAGCCTTCATAACAAAGCTCATTAGATAAGGATAATCTACAATCATTCTCATTTTTAATGCTGCACCACAATCCATAATATCAAAAAAATCTGTAATTTCTTGAATTCTACTACTATTAATATAATCCAGCATCAATTCTGCACAATAATCATATAAATATAAGTAAAAGCTTTTTTTGTTATGGAAGTAATAAAATAACAATCCTTTTGATATTTCTGCTCTTGCTGCAATATCATCAGTACTTGCACTTTTATATCCATACTTACCAAAATATTCCATACCAGCATTAATAATTTTCAATTGTTTTTCTTTTGGTAATTCAAGAAATTTCTCATTCATAAATGATCCCCCCCTTTAACCAAATGAGTCAAACTCTTCTAGTCAATTCTTATTGTACTTCATTGACTATTTTTTACAACCCCATCTCTTCACGAAATAAACAAAAGAGGTACTCTAGAGTACCTCTTGAAAACGATAAATCTGTTGTATATATGGATATTTTTCTTTATCTACTTTTGATATAAACATATCATATGGTCTTGCATATATTTTATCTTGATCATGAAGATCTTGATAAATGACCATTGTTTCATTTGTCTCTGTGTGCATTGCTATACACAAAACCAAATATTGATGACCTTTAAAATGTTTATAAACTTTCCCCACATGAACTTCCTGCATTGGTTTCTCCTATAAAAACTCTTTTAATTCTTCTATATATCTTTTTGAAATATCTTCAAAATCATCAGCAAAAGCTTTGATTTTTGGATCAACATTCTCCTCTTTATTTAAAAGATGAGTCATTGTCATAATAGCTTGATTACTACCTTCTGTTAGCATTTTTGCTATTTTAGCATCATCACTTAAAATAGTTTTCATTTCAATCATTGATTCTAACATAAATTTATTTTTCACTTCATCTTCTGTATGAGGAAATGTCTGCATAATTTTTTCTTTTAAATCATCATAATTTTTTCTTTGATGAACAGCAATTTCTTTCAACTTTCTGTTCTCAATCTTATCAACCAAATGATCAATTGCAATCTTTCCCATATTTAAACCATTAATTAATTCTTCTATACATGTATCATTATTCATATCTATCACCATTTATAGTATGGCTTATATTGCTTTTAAATATTCATACTTTATCCAGCCAACTTGATTTTTATAAATAACATATGCATATTCATCATAGACACCTAAAAGTTTAACATATTCTCCTGATAAAGCAGAAATCATAAAATCCGTATAATCATCTAAACAATATGTTTTATTTTTTTTCTGATATAAAAATTCATTTTTAATAAGTAATCTTTGATGGGTTTCAGCTTGATAACATTCAGAAAATTGTGACCCACTTTTTTCAACCTTGACTTCAAAATGAGGATAACCTATTTTATGAACATATTCCATTGGTTCATAAACATCTTCAATAATCCAATAAATTGGTAATGGCTGAACATGTTCACATGTATACTGAATCTGATTGTTTTGACTTTCAATAATTAAAGCATTCAACTGTGAAACTGCTTTAACTCCTGTTCCACCATCTATACAAATGATCTTTTTCTTTTGATCAATAATAATATCATTACATATATGGTCTGCAAAATAATTGGAAGTTGGCAAATGTCCAACAATAACTGTTTCATCTAATATATGTCCTTCATCATAAAAATACTGCATCTCTAATAAAGAAGATAATGAACTCTCTTGATAATCTTTTCTTTTTTCTACACCAGCATGAACAAATATAAATTGATTGAATTTTAATGTAACTGGTAAATGAGAAATAAATTGAATTTCTTCTTTTAAATACTCTGCGAGTTTCTTTTGAACACCAAGCATTGTTTCACTACCGTCATCTAAATGAAGTAGATGATAGACATCTCGAATACATCCATTTGTAGAAACTCTTTCTAAGTATTGAGGGATTTGCCCTGCCAGTTCTGGAACTGTTAACAATGCATCAAGTGCCCACTCACAATTCCCTGCAAGTACAAAAGTTCTTTTGTTTTGACTTAATTGTTTAACATAATGGATTGTCTCTATAACTTGATCACCTTTTTCTACAAAGTCACCTAAAATAATTAAATAATCATCTGGTGTGTATTTGACTTTTTGTAGAAGTGCTTTGAATCGATCTAAGTGTCCATGAATATCGCTTATAACAATCAAACGATAATCACCTTTTATACTCTTTTTTATATGTTTTGGAGTTATCATCATATCACTTCCTTAGTATTAGTATACACTATTTATGAAAATGATGAATACAATTTTTTATGACTTCTCGTTTATTGCTTTATAAACAAAAGATTTATTTTCTAATAATCTTCTTTTGGCTTCTTCAATATTACAATTTAAAAGTTTCATAACAATAGCATATTTAGGTTTTTGCTCAGATTTTAGAAAAACATCTCTTGCTGATTCATAATCACATTCACATGCTTCCATGATCATTTGTATTGATCTTTCTATGAGTTTTTCATTTGATGCATGTAAATCAACCATTAAGTTTTGATAAGTTTTTCCTATCCCAATCATAGAAACAGTTGATAACATATTTAAAACAAGTTTTTGAGCAGTTCCTGCTTTTAAACGTGTTGAACCTGTAATAACTTCAGGTCCAGTTTCAACCTCAATTGCTATATCGGCAATCTTTCCAATTGCACTTTGATGATTACAAGCCACCGCAACTGTATAGGCTCCTAAATCTTTTGCTTTTGTTAATGCCCCTAATGTATGAGGCGTTCTTCCACTTGCTGCAATCCCCACCACAACATCCTTATCTGTCACATGAGCATGAGCAATATCTTTTTGACCTTGATCAAAACTATCTTCCACACCTTCCTGTGCCTTGACAAATGCAGTCTCACCACCAGCAATCAAACCTTGGACTTCATATGTTGTAGAAAAGGTAGGTGGGCATTCAACTGCATCCAACACCCCTAGTCTTCCACTTGTTCCACTTCCTATATAGATAAGTCTACCTCCTCTTTGTAAGGCGGATATTATATGTTGAATAGCGATTTCAATATGCTCAATTTCTTTTTTTACACATAAAGGAACCTGGCAGTCTTCCTCATTCATAATTTCCAGACATTCCCGAATACTCATCTGGTCCAATGAAAATGTATGAGGATTTCTTTGTTCAGTTGTTAATTGTTTAAGATTCACTTTCATAGTGATTATACCTCTCTTTCATTGTAGATAATGGAACAAGACGAATAGATGTACTTCCATCAATAGACTCTAAAGCTTCTACATACTCAGGATGAACAAACCCAATCACATTGACTCTTGCATCACTTGGCAAATCACATTTTAAGATTTGAACTTCTCCACAATATCTTCCCATAAGATGATTGTCAATGGTGATATCACCTTTTTTCCTTCTATCATTATGATAAATATCAATATCTTTGACTCTTGGCGTCTGAAGTCTAATGACTGCTTCAGACAAATCATCTCGACATGTCAATATTTGGTTATAATAATGTTTATATCTTTCATCAAGATGAACCTTTAATGTCAATATATGATGCTCCATATAATCTTTGATATATTTCAATGTTTCATATTGAATTCGGCTATCACCTATCATAATATCATCTATCTGATATTTTTTCATTAATTCAAGAGAAGCAACATAGGGATGTATATCCCTATGTTTTTCTAATGTAGGTAATCCTTCATATAAAGGAAATCTCTTTAAGTCATCACCACAAACAAAAGCCTGTATTTTTAAACCATATTTATGAAAGAGAGCATTTTTTTCTCGAAATGTCTCTACTGATAAACCCGTATGAGTCTTAGGGTAGAAATTATGTGATAATATGAATTGATGAAGTTGAATACCAGACTTCTCTGCTTCTATTAATAATGATTCATTAACAACACTCGCATTTAATATAATCTCAAAGTCTTTTGATAATTGTTTTATATTCTCTATATCATCAAATCCATAATCTAATCTTAAAGCCTGAATGCCCATCTGCTTCAATGCAGAAAAATCACCTAACTTTAAGTTTAATTTTTCAAAAGTAACAGGAGATACATCAGGAACAATTTTCAATTCTAAATCTTGACAAAGTAAAATAAATTGAGGGAGTTTTTTATCTAATTGACTATAATCTTCTTCAGGTATATGTAAAGATGTAAAGACATATTGAATACCTATTTGGGCACAAGTTTTAATATACTGCTCATCTAAATCTTGAAAATATACTGAAATTCCTAACATATTTATATTCTCCTTTACTTATTCATTATCAAAAAGCGGAGCATGCATATAAGCTTTAACAGGATGAGGACATCCACCTTCTATAGCTCGAACTTTTAACTGAGCCTGATAATATTCCTGATAAGGGACAGTATTCACTTGACCATTAAAAATAGTATAGTTTTTCAAAGCATTAAACCAAGTTTCAACAATAATATCATCTAGTGAAACATAGCATGTAGGAATAAATCCTATCAGATCTTCACAATTTTCACCATACAGCAATTGAATAGAATGACCTTCTTGTCTCAATTGCAAAACAGCTTGCGTAACTGTTTCATATGTATAGTAGTGACGAGGGTGCATCGTTCCACGCCAATGTGTAATTACACAATCAACTTTTTCTTCTCTCATATAGGCTTTTAGAATTTTTATAAATTCATTTTGAGCTGGTACGGTTGCAGATGTGTATCCCATATTATAAATATCACACCCCATCTTTTCAGCCACTAACTGATTCTCTTTTCTTATATTTTCCAGATAGGCTAACTTTTCTTGTTCAGTGACCTGATTGCCTTCTAATCTTCCTTCAGTGACATTAACCATTGTGCAATGAGCACCTTTTTGAGCATATTTAATCATCAGTGGTCCACCCATGAGTTCTGCATCTAAATGATGCCCACCAATACTTATAATCCTATTATATTTCATCTTGAATAACCTTTCTATATAAATGATATGTTCTTAATACTTTCATTTGATGACGATCGTAAAATCTTTGTGCTGCACCACTTGTCCATAAGAAGTACAGATAAGGAATACCTCTAGATTTCATATCATACATCATACATTCAAACAAAACGCCTCCAATACCTTTGGATCTTAATGATTCATGAATTCCTACAGGTCCAAATCGTGCATCATTCCCATCAATCTTTCGCATACAAAAACCTAAAATATGTTCATCTTGATCTATACAAAGGAGAATTGTTTTTTCAGCCTCTTTCTTTTGCATAGCCATTAAGACATTTCTTTTCCAACCAGAGCCAAACTCTTTAAGCACAAAATCCAATAAATTTAACATATATTTCTTTTGATAAGGAATGATGTGAATTCCTTCTGTTTCTAAGTCTTTACGTTTTGTTTTTATATTTTCAGACATTTGAAAATCCCAAAGGTCTCTTTGCATACTTACTGCCTGATTTTGATATTGATAACCATGCTTCTCAAAGAATAACAATCCTTCTTGATAACGTATATCAATACCAGGTGTAAAATAATTTGGACTATAAGCACATAATGTTATTTCTTTAACACCTTGTTTTTCAAATTCTTTCTCAAGGCATTGGACAAGTTTTGAAGCTATGCCTTGATGACGTAAATGAGCATCAACTGCAATCATATTTATCCAGCCACGTGTTGGTTCTAATCCTCTTTCTAGATAAGGAATTTTTCTTTTAATGCCAAAGCAAAATGCTATAATTTTATCTTCAACAATAGCAACTTTTAAAAGTTGAGGATCAAAATTATCATCTAATAAAATCATATCTGTAAATCTTTCTTCATTTATCAAATCATAAATAAGGTTTTCATTCCAACATCTTAATACCTGCTGTAAATATTCCATTTGAAATGATTGAATTTGAACATTCATTATTATCCCACCTTTCTATTCATTTTCTATAAACATTTCTTCTTCATTTGCTTTTTGAATAGCAAGTTCTTGTCTTTCCATAACTTTAAAGAATGGTAAGAAGATAAAGAAGAGAATAATCATATTCATAATACTAATGAGCAACGCCACAAAATTAAATCCTGAGCCAATAAATGCCATAAGTGGCACTGGCATTGTCCATACAACATTAGCAACAATTGGAGGTGCTATGCCAATAACAGTTAAAATTGCATTAAAGATAAATAAAACAGCAAACCCTAATACCCAAGGAACAAACATTAAAGGATTTAAAACAATAGGTAATCCATACATAATTGGTTCAGCAATATTAAATATAGAACCAGCAATAGATAACTTTCCTAAAACTTTAAATCTTTTGACTTTTGAAATAACTAACAAAACAGCAATTGGGAAAACACTCAAACGAACATAACTATTAATCCATAATGAAGAAAACAGATATGTAATATCTTGACCAGCCATAAAATCAGCAAGATTTTGACCCATCATCGTTTCCCAAATTGGTGTCATAATAGACCCAACAATATTAGAGCCATGTAAACCAACAAACCAGAAAATTCTATCTAATACAAAGGCAATAAACTGTGCAATTGGATGACTTCCTCCAACAACCAAATGAGAACTCGCATCATTAATAAGTGTTAAAAAATGAATATTAGGAATATTTCTTCCAACAAAAGCTGAAAGAATAACAATAACACTGACAGGAATAATACTTGTAAATGCATCAGCAACCATTGGTGGAACACCAGCAGGCATTTTGATTGTTATTTTCCTTGCAATAAACCAACGATAAATTTCAACAGAAACAATACTTAAAATAATTGCACTAAATAAACTAGGTGCCCCTAAAATATAAGATGGCCAATCAAAGTTTTCAGATAATGTTGTAAAATCTATAAAACTAAGAAAACTTATTAAACCAACAATACCACAAACTATTGGACTGATTTGACTATCTTTGTCTTTATAGTAATCACCTAAAAAATAACTATTCAAAACAACACATAAGAATGCCATAAGATTAATACTTACAAACACAATCTGTAACAATGCAGGCTGTATATTCGCAATAACTGCATTAATCATATCTGCAACTTCAGGCATATTTAGCCCTGTTCCTTCAGCAAATAAACCACCTAAATTGAGAATGAGTGTTGCGGTTGCACCAAGAATCATATATGGCATCATGACCATAAAGGTTCTTTGAAGAGTCTGTAGATATCTCACTTGAGAAATGCGAATGAGTGGTGGAGCTAACTTATTTTCGATAAAATCTGTTAGTCGCTCTAATAATGTGATTTTCTTTGTTTCAGTACCCATATTTATCCTCCTTTTTCCATATCCAGTATAACGATCGTTTTTGGGACTTTTGTCAATTCCATTGGAACTAATTTTATTATACACACAAAAGAAACCGTTTACAATACTTTTTCTAAAATTTATGGAACTTTTCCCAGAAAAACCAAAAAAGTTCTTAGAATAAAAAATTTCATTAATACTTATCCAAAATATGGTATAATAAAACAAAGTATAAACAAGGAGGTTTATATGACACCTATACAACATATTCAATTACATAAAGATGAATTTACAAAATCAGAATTAATTATCATGGATTACATTCTTTCAAATCTTCATGATATTTCTTCATATCCAATATCAACCATTGCAGAAAAATGTAAAGTATCTAAATCTGCTTTATTGCGTTTCTGCCAAAAATGTGGATTCCAAGGTTATAGTGAATTCAAATATGAAGTCTCTAGATATTTACAATCTATTATACATATTACTGAAGGTGAGATTGCTAAAACACAAACAATTGTTGACTTATATACAGAACAAATGAATAAATTACCTCACTTATTAAGCACTCAATTTTTAGATCAATTTTCTCAACTGATGATAGATGCTAGAAAAATAAAAATATTTGGAGTTCATGAAACAGGCCTTTCAGCACAATACTTTTCATATCGTTTAGCAAGTCTTGGCATTGATTCAGAACCTGTTTTTGATTCAGGAATCTTTACTGAAAAAGCAACGATGTCAACAGATAAGGATTTAAATGTATTCTTAAGCCTTTCAGCTGAAACAACTGTCATTAAAGATTCTATTCATTATGCTAAAGAGAGTCAAAGCCACACTGTATTGATTACACAAAATGATCATTATCGCAATAAAAATAAAATTGATTTGGCATTCATTTTACCAGCATTTCAGCTTGATAAAAAGAATATCTTTGTTGATTCTCAAGCCCTTGTCTTTTTGACAATAGACCTTATTATTAATAACTTAGCATCACATTTAAGAGAACAAGATAGTCATAAGATTTAATTTCAACATAAATATCTATTATAATTAGAAATTTTCTACAAGCAAAAGGATACTTCTGTAATAAAAGTATCCTTATTTATTGTAGAATTTGCAAATATAAACGTTATATTAAAGGAAATAATAAATGAATACTTAAACTTCCCTCCTTATAAGAAGCCGTTATTTTGCCATTCATTTGTTCAGTTAATCCTTTGGCAATCGATAATCCTAAACCAGTAGATTTTTTTGCTGTAGTCACAGTATAGAAACGATTAAATAGTTTTCCAACGAGAACTTCATCTAATTGTACAGCCTGATTTCCTAGAAGGAAATCATTAATAATTTCAAAAACAACTCTTTTACTCCCTCTTAGATAATTATCATTAGGTATTTTCTTATCAGTTTCGAAAACTCTTTCTTCAGTTGAATATTCCAAATTATATATCTCAGGCTCATTTAACCTCCCATTAATATAATTAGCTACAAAAAGACATGAAAAAGCAATAAAATCGTCAAGAAAAATAATAGTAAAAAAAGATACCTCTTAATGAAGTATCTTTCATATCCTATAAATAACTATTTCTTATAGTCCTTTTTCAGTAATTTCTCTTGCAACATCATCTTTAATAGTGACACCTGCTGCTTCTAATTCTGCAATCTTTTCTGCAAATTGTGGTAAGTATTTCTTATGTGCTAATAATAATTCATCTAACACTCGTTTTGCATTTTCACCTGAAGGGATTTGTGGATTTAAGATGAATGCCTGTAATGCCATTCCATAATCTCCTGTCACTGCTGCTGCTTCAACACAGTGTTCCATGTTCTTCATACATTGTAACCATCCTTTTTCAGCTGGTTGTAATTCTCCAAAAGCGATTGCTTTTGCTCCTGTTGATCCAATATATGCAGAGACTTCTACTGCACAGTCTGCTGGTAAATCTGGTACTGCTCCATTATTCTTTGTTGTGACAACAATGTGTCTATTGGCATTTGAATAGATTGATGCAATTGTTTCACATGCTGCATCTGAATAATGAGCTCCTCCACGTTTTGCTAATTGTTCTGGTTTATGATCTAAGTTTGGATCTTTATATAATTCAAACAATTCTGCTTCTGTTTGTTTCACTTGTTGTCCACGTGTTCCCACTTCTGGATCACTGTATTCTTCTAATCCATGTGCTAACATTTCTTGTTGACGATAATAGTATCTATGATATCCACAAGGAATCATTTTCATAGTATCTAATTGTTCTTTGAAGAATGGGATGTCATGAATGTTAGCTGGTAATCCACCATCTTTACCTTCATACATTGCATCAATAATATCTTGAGTCACTTCTTTTCCATTTTCATCATAAACTTTATGCCAATGGAAATGATTTAATCCAGCAAACTTATAAGTCAATTGATCTAATGTTTTTCCAATTGTTTCTGGTTCTTTCATCATTGCACCAACTGGTACATTACATAATCCAATAACTTTATCCCATTTTCCATATTTCATAACTGCTTCTGTAACCATTCCACTAGGATTTGTGAAGTTGATTAACCATGCATCTGGACATAATTCTTTCATATCTTCAACAACACCTAAGATAACTGGAATTGTTCTGAAGGCTTTAAAGATTCCTCCAGCACCATTTGTTTCTTGTCCTAACATTCCATAAGAGAAAGGAATTCTTTCATCTTTGATACGAGCATTCAATAAACCAACACGGAATTGAGTTGTCACAAAGTCAGCACCAGGTAATGCTTCTCTTCTGTCTAAAGTCATATGAACTTTCACATCATAAGGAGATGCATCCCACATACGTTGAGCCATAGCTCCAACGATTTCCATTTTTTCTTTACCGTCCTCAATATCTACTAACCAAATTTCTCTGATTGGAAGTTCATCATATCTTTTGATAAATCCTTCCATTAATTCTGGAGTATAACTACTTCCTCCACCAATTGTAACAATTTTTACAGGTTTCTTTTCCATTATTCGTCCTCCTTGTTTTTACACTTACAGTATAGTCAAAATCACATCACTTTGCACATTATTTTCACTTATTGAAAAAACTTTATCTTTTGATATCTCTTTTTCCGTTTTTCATAAAATCAATAATTTCCTCTTTAGAAACAATTAGATTGTGACTATATGTCACATGAGTAGAAATACTATAGAATCTGAATATATAAATACTTGTATTATTTCATGATAATTAATGAGACATTTTTCTATATCTACCCTTCCACAACAATTACAATCCTTTGTTTTGTTAATCTTTTCTATTTTTACAGTTACATTCAACGCTATTATAACAAAAAGCAAAAATACGTTTAATGAAGTAACATAAATGGAAAATAGATAATAATTGGAGAAATATAGACAATAATGTTATTCAATCCTGAATTCTCTCTACCTATCCACTATATTTTAGCATCTCCTCAAAATTGCCAATAAATATACCTACCATTTTCACTTTTGGCTGTAATTAAAAGAAAGATTCTTAGATTTGATTATAGGACAGATTATTATATTTTTAGAAATCTTCAATAAAATCCCTAAAATCGCAGTATGCTTTTCAAAAATATTTTTTCGAGCATTATCTCAGTTGTTTCACTTCTATATAATTAAAACTTAGTTCGTCAAAATAGAAAAAGTAAGTATTTCATCTATTTATTTTATCACTACTTTATTATACGTTTAACAAAAAACAATTTTGATTTAAATAGATTCAATATTGAACACAACTCATTGCAAATTAGCATTTTTGATGTTAAACTAAAAATAGATAAAGACATTTAAAATAATTGTAATATGCAGCCACATTTAATGTTACAAAGGAGGGATTACCATGAAGAAAATATATTTATTTATTGGCTATATGGCATCTATAATTTTGTTTCCTATTATAGTTTTTATGTTACCTGTTCCAAGTTCTATCTTGCATGATGCAGGGATAATCTATATCACATATTATATTGCAGTCATTTTCTCTTTTACAATAGCTGCATCAGTTGCATATGTAAAATTTTGGGACAGTATCTAATATTTCATATATATTGATATTGAGTTCAAGAGATTACTACTCAGCAATCACTTAAGACCTGTGCCATATCATATACAACAAGTGGGTATGCATACAAATATTATAATGAAGTGTACACTTTGCTTATAAATGAATTAAATATTTTTAGTAACTTCTTAGACTCAATTTCAAAAAAGCCTAATCATTTTGACTAGGCTTTTTTCATATCTACATATTTAAATTGAACAGATAAGGATTTTATACTGAGGAAATTTCTTATATCAACTTCTTCATAACATTAGAATCAGATTACTTCCTTAGCAATCTTTTCTACAAACACTTTGATGTTAGGCAATTGATGCCAAATAATGTGCATACCTACTAAATAAGCCTTGTTTTAACTATTTACATTAAGATTTAATACATTTTATCTTTTGATATCTCTTTTTCCGTTTTTCATAAAATCAATAATCTCCTCTTTAGAAACAACTGGACTGTCCCCATATGTCGTATGAGCTAAAACACCACTTGCTGTTGCATAATGAATTAATTCCTGTGGCTCCATATGTGTTAAATAACCATCGATAGCTCCTGCTGCAAAACCATCACCACCACCAACACGATCGAAAACAGTCAATCTCATTTTTGGACTCATCACCATTTTTGTTGAAGTCACCATATATCCTGTTAACTCTTCATCTTTACGAATGGTTCCAAAAATAAATTCTATATGATAATCCTGACACATTTGCATAAGAATATTTCTAAGTTGTTTATCATAAGGGAGAGATTGATCAACTTGTTTATGTAATAGAAGGGTAGCATCTTTATAGCCAGCAAAAACAATATCTGCTAAATTGAGCATCTCTTCATAAATATGTTTTATTTCATCATGCTCACCTGTCCATAATGATGGTCTAAAATTACAATCAAATATGACCTTAATATGTCTTTTCTTTGCTTCTTTTGCAAATGCAAATGCAACTTCTCTTAGATTTTCACGGAGCGCTAATGAAATGCCACATATATGCAAAGCATCCATTCCATCTAAACAGGAAAAATCATAATCAGAGATTTGACTTTTACCAAAAGAACTATCCAATCGATTAAGATATGTGATTTGACTTGCACGATTACCAATTCCTTGTTCTAAAAAATAAATACCAATATGATTTGTTCCATAACAAACATAGTCATCATGAATACCCAATTTACGAATATGTGCGCTCGCTGCTTGCCCTACAATATTATCAGGTAAACGTGTTGTTAAATATACCTCATGCCCCATTTGATATAATCCTGATAAAACGTTAACTCCTGTTCCAGTATATAAGAATTCCAATGTATCAACTTGAGATAATTTTTTATAATTTGGTGGCATCATACGCATCATGACTTCTCCAAATGCTATTATTTTCATTGTCATCACCTATAATCTTTTCATGATTTCTAATAAAGTTTGAATATCTTCTCTCTTTGTCTCACCAGTTTCTTTATCTACAATAGAAGTATAGACATGAGGAATAATTCTTTTCACCCCTGCCTCAAGCGCAATACGACAAATCTCTTCAAAATTTGTTAAATCAATACCTCCAGTAGGTTCCATCATAAAGTCCTCTGCTGCACAAGCCTCACAAACTACTCGATATTCTTCTTTTGTTGATAGACCTTTCATGGGAAAAAACTTAACCGAACTACAGCCCATATCCTTTAACATATCTATCGCAGTTTTAACAGGCACAAGAGCTGGTTTATCTAAAGAACTTAAAGGTCCTGTAGACACTTTAACCAATCCTGCTGTTCCACTTGGAGAAATTAATCCATTAACAATTGTTTCATCTTGCCCTAGCAATGCACGTGTATATCCAACACCAGTGAACACTTGATTGACATGTTGGGGTTGAATGTCTTTTGAAATTTCAGCAACCATTTTCCATTGATGAGGGTCACCCGCACCCAATCCAACTGAAATAGCATTATCAATAGTTTCAGCATAAGTTTTCATATCTTTTATAGCCGCTTCAACTGTTTCATAATTCTTTGAAAGCAAGCCAACAAGTACATGTCCCTCTGCTGCTTCATAAATTGCTTTGGCATTCTCTAATGAATTTGCCAAAACATTTAAACATATCTTGTCATTTAAATAATGAGGAGTTTTATTCATCTTTTCTACCTCCAATAATCTTCACTATTTTTTCATAAATCATATTTAATTCTTGGTCATTGACATCTCTTATATCAATTTCTATTTTTCCTTCATTGGCACGATAATCACGCGTATAAATATGAAGTTCTCCTTCTTTTAATGCCTGTGCAATCTGCAGTGCATTCTTAGACAATTTCTTCTCATCAAACGTTATTTCACTTCTCATAATCAGACGACCAGCACCATCTTGTATAATCCGTGCCGATATGCCATCATTGGCATTTAGTTTTTGGTTAAATATTTCTAAACGTTGAGATTGTTGTTGTAATGTCAAATGTTCTTTTGATAAATATTTTTCAATCGCATAAGTCAAGCCTAAAATATTCTCTTTGCCTACTTTCATGACACGGCCAATCCCCTGACTTTGTTTTTTCACTTGATCAATAAATACCTTTTTCCCAATCAGTAAACCAGAAGTCGGACCTTCAAAAGCTTTTGTCCCACTATAAACAACAGCATCTGCTCCTAAGTTGTCATAAACCTTTAAATCTTCCTCAGCAGCCGCATCGACAATCACAGGCAAGTGATAACGATGACCTAACTCAATGAATGCTTTCATATCCGGCATACCTTTTTGAACACAATGATGAGACTTCACATAGATAAGTGCAACTGTATTTTCATTGATTTTTGCTTCAATATGTTCTAATGTACATTTATTTGCATAACCAGCTTCAACAACATGTCCTCCACCCATTCCAATCGTCACTTCAATAGGTGTTCCATAATCAACATTATGCCCTTTACAAATAATAACTTCTCTTTTTTTGTTTTCAGGATTATAAATATCTAAGATGTACTGTAGCTTACCTCTTGATACACAGGCAGCAACACTTTGGGCAATAGCGCCAGAAGCACTATTGACAATATAAGCAGATTCTACACCAATAAGCGCTGCTAAATAATTGCCAGTTTTATCCAACAGATCTTTAACTTCAAAGAAATGTGATGCACCAATATTCATCTGCTGACAAATATCTTCACTGACTCGTGAACCACCTAAAATTGTCATTTTCCCAGAAGCATTAATAACTTGTTTAACTTGATATTTTTCATATATATCTTCCATTAACAATCCTCCTCAAGTTGAATATATTCGTTACGTATGATCACTGCAACTGGTTGAATATACTCGGATACAATGATTCTCTTTCCAGTCGAATCAACCAATTCTTTATTTTTATGAATAATCTTAAATATTGTAAACTCACCACAATAGCCTTTTTCAATCCGACCAAGATGTGATAAATTCAACATTTTTGCAGGATGGCTTGTCACACAAGCTATAACTTCCTTCAAATCATATCCTTTCCTATAAAGTTTTGACATTGTCGTCGCAAGATCATAAACAGGCCCATTTTGACGATTACGATAATAAATATCACTGCTAATACTGTGAACTTTTAGATCATTTTGATTCGCCTTATCTAATACATCAAATGAAAAACTATCTGTACCATGACCCAAATCAAAGAACACACCTCTTTGATAAGCATCAAATACACATTCTTTAATGTGACTATCTTGAATAATACCATTCGTTTTCGGATTGAAAATATGAGTGACAATATCCCCGCTTCTGATATTCGCTAAAACTGTCTCCAGTTTTGAAGGTGCAGTTCCAATGTGCACCATCAATGGCAGCTTTGTTTGTTCAGCAATTTTTAACGCTTCAAATAAAGGCAAATCACCACTTTCTTCAACAACACTCTTACTCATTCTGGCCTTCACACCAATAATAAAATGGGGATGTTTTTGATACGCCTGCATAAAAGCATCGCTATCAACATGTCGCATATCTGCCAATTCATTTTGTGCGTATAGCCCTGTTTTAGAGATATTTAATAATGAATATACATGTGTTTTACAATTTTTTACACTATCATAAAACTCATCAACATTATCTGCACCAGATGTTCCTGCATCTATCACAGTTGTTACACCTTTTTTATAGCCAATACTTTCGCAATTATCAGCATAGAGTTCAAACTTATCAAAACAATGCGTATGAGTATCTATCCAGCCAGCACTTACATAACTCTCATTATCTAAATGAATAACCTGAGTCTCATTGTCTACCTTTATAGAAGAAGCAACTTGTTGAATGACACCATTTTGAACAAAAATACTCACAATTCTGCCATCTACAAGTCTTGCATTTTCAATCATAAATTTATTCATGCTCAACCTTCTTTCCTAAAAAAATTTTAACACTTTCATGAATACACTTCAATCAAATCACAGTTATCAAACAAAATGTTCATTCATGAAAATTGAAATTTTTATACTTATCAATTTATAAACATTATATCATTAAATCTTATTCATTATGCACTTTGATTTTTTTATTTGATTATGTTATGATAAATACAATAATGAGTCATTTATCTGTATCAATAGATCTTCAAATAATGACTGAAAGGAGTCTTATATATGAATAAAAAAACACCTTTATATTACTCTATTATGGAAACCATTAAAGATTCAATTATTAATGGTGTCTACCCTATAAATAGTTTATTACCCACTGAGACTGAATTTGAAAAAATCTTTAATGTTAGTAAAATTACAATAAGAAAAGCTATTGACCTTTTAGAAAAAGACGGTTATGTTTCAAAACAAAGTGGTAAAGGCACAACCGTTATAAGCAATAGCATTTTCAATAAATTATCAAATGGTTATTCTTTTGCTAATCTTTTAAAACAGCAAGGATATCAAGTGACAAAGGAAAATACACAATTTGAATATATTTCATTAGATCCTCAACATGAGTTATTTCCTTATTTTGGGAGGAAAAGTCTAGAAATTACTCGCTTTTACTATCTAGATGGACAACCTTATATCCATCTGACACATTATTTACCAGGTGATATTGAAATCCCTGTTATTAAGAATCATAATGATTTTTCATTGTATATGTTCCTTTATAAGAATCACTATTTTATTGCTCATTTTCATGATGACTTTCTTGTTGAGTTTCCTCCAGTTCGTATATTAGAGGGGCTTAATCTAGAAAAAGGACCAGTCCTTGGAAGAAAAAGAATATCACATGATATTAATCAAAAAGTTGTTGAAGTCTCATATGCAAGATACAATACAAGAATTCATAGTTATCAAATTCAGTATGATGTTTAGTCATACTGAATTTTTATATTTATGCACCACCTAAATGCAACACAATTCCGACAACTGCACTTATAGCAACGAGAATAATTGGTGACCAAGTTGTTTTCTTAGATAACGTATAGAGAACGATAGCTAAAATAATTCCAGGAACAACAAATAAATCTAAGAGATGCCCTGTTGACTCAAACAGTGGGATATTCACTAAGGCAATTTTAATGACTCCAATTCCAGCTGATGCTATCATAGCAACAGAGGCTGGCCTTAAACCAAAGAAAACATCTTGAACAAGTTTATTTTCTTTAAACTTTTTTAACAATCGTGCAATCACTAAAATAATAATAACAGATGGTGTAATCAATCCAATTGTGGCAACTATACCACCAAGTATACCATCAACTTGATAGCCTGCATAAGTAGACATATTAATACCAATGGCTCCTGGTGTTGATTCTGCAATAGCAATCATATTGGCAATATCGCCATGTGTAAACCAGCCAAGTGTATTTGAGATATCATATAGAAATGGTAAAGTGGCTAATCCCCCACCAATGGAAAAAAGTCCTACTTTGAAGAATTCAAAAAACAATTGTAATAAAATCATTTTGCTTCTGCTCCTTTCCAGCGGTTTAACAAAGCTCCGACAACAGATGAAGAGAGAACAATGACATATAAAGGAATATCAGTAAACAATGTTAGTCCTAAAACCACAACAAATATAAGCAATGCCTTATGATTAATCATTGATTTTTTCCATAATCGTTCTACAGCATTAAGAATTAAAACACAAACACATACTCTTACACCAGCAAAAGCATTTTTGACAATGGCATAATCTGCAAAGTTATTTAAAAATATGCTAATAACCAGCAATAAGGCAATAGGAATTGTTATAAAGCCTAGACTTGCAACAATCCCACCAATTGTTCCTTTTCGTTTATTGCCAATGAATGTTGAAACATTCAAAGCAATAATTCCAGGTGTACATTGACCAACTGCAAAATAATCTAGAAGATCTTCATCGCTTTCCCATTTTTTATTTTCTACAATTTCTCTTTGAAGAATAGGCAACATAGCATACCCACCTCCAAAAGTTATACTGCCAATCTTGGCAAAGGTTATATAAAGTTCAAATAAATCCTTCATATATCTGTTTCCCCTCCATTTTCTATATTTCAGGCATTGCAGCACCATCTGCTCGTGGATCACTACCTCCTAATCTCAAACCATCTTCCTGAATTTCAATAATTTGACAAGCCCCTGAACAAGTAAATGGTTCAATCACTTTCAAAGTATGTCCCATCTGTCTTAATTTTTCTAGAACTTCTTCACCAACCTGTGATTCAATCTTTAACACATGATGAGATTTCCCTTCTTCATCAAACGTATGCATATCAGCCCATTTTCCATGTTCAACAGAGCTTTGAACATCTAATCCAAAATCTAATAGATTACAAACAACTTGCATATTCCACTGTGGTTGATTATCTCCACCAGGTGTATTTCCAACATATTTTAAACGACCATTGGAATCTGTAATTAAATATGTATTGAGTGTATGCATGGTTTTTTTATAAGGGGCAATAGCATTTGGATGACCAGCTTGTAAATTAAACCCAGTCCCAGCTCGATTGTTTAATAAAATACCTGTTCCATCAACAATCTCTCCTGAACCCCATGTTGCTGAAATACTATGAATAAAAGATACAGCATTGCCTTCTTGATCAACAACTATCATGCTTGTTGTATGTCCATTTTCATGTTCAAAGACATCATCTTCATTGGCGCAAGAATCCATATGGATACAACCTGCAACTTGCGAAGCATACTCTTCACTCAATAGAATTTCAGTTGGATTTTCAACAAATTCAGGATCTCCAAAATACTTCATACGATCTCTAAATGCAATTTTCTTTGCCTCCACCATCAAATGAATAGCTTCAGCACTATCTGGCTCATACTGTGACATATTAAATTGATTAAGAATAGACAATTCTTCTAGATGAATAATACCTTGTGAAACTGGTGGTGTTTGAAAAATACGATAACCTCGATAATCAACAGAGATAGGTTCTAATATTTGACAATGATAATTTTCAAAATCAGACTTTTCAAAAATCCCTCCATGCTCATGTGAATATTCTACAATCTTATCAGCCAGTTTACCTTTATAGAAACCATCTCGCCCATGTTCTTTTAAATAACGTAAACTCTTTGCATAATCCTTATTATAAACAAGTTCACCATAAGGATATGGTTTTCCATCTTTGAGATATAAATTTTTTAAGTTTTTAAACCTGCACATTTTTTGATAATCTGTATGCATGTGTCTGGCAACCTTTTCTGATACAGGTACACCAGTTTCTGATAATTCAATAGCATCTTCACATAGATCAGCAAAACTTAATGTTCCAAATTGTTTTAATGCCTCAAAATAAACATCAACAGCTCCTGGTACGGTCACTGAGAGCATACCATCTTTAGGAACAGATTTAAGTCCCAATGACTGATAATATTCAATCGTTGCCTTTGCTGGAGCTCCACCCGAACCATTCATTGCAGTTATTTTTTGAGTCTTTGCATCATAATAAAGCAAGAATGCATCGCCACCTAACCCACACATATCTGGTAAAACGACACCACTTGTTAAAGCCATTGCAATACAAGCATCCATGGCATTTCCACCTCTGTTTAAAACTTTTAAACCAGATGCTGAAATAAGTGTATGGGCTGATGAAACCATCCCTTTTTTACTCATAACTATGCCTCTATGTTTCATTTTTTATCCTCCAATCTTTCTATAAAAAGAGAAAGTTGAGAGTTTGCCCCAACCATCTCAAGTCTTTTATATTATTCAGTTGCTTCTGTTCCATTTTCTTGAGCAGCTAAACGTTCACGTTCTACAATCTTTACAAATGGATAGTAAACAATACCAGCAATGACGATTCCACAGAGTGCCCAAACGGCAGCAGGAATATTTCCTCCTGTTGCAAGATAAGAACCTATAACTGGAGGCATAATCCAAGGAATCTGCACAACAGGTCGACCAATAATATTAAAGAACATCAAGAAATAAGTTCCAGTAACTAAAATGGCATCAATTAATACAAATGGAATCATCATAACAGGGTTCATAACGATTGGTAATCCAAATGTCACAGGCTCATTAATTTCAAAAATACCTGCTGGTAATGATAAACGTCCTAAAGTACGCAAAGATTTTTCTTTTGAACGGCACATGATGATAACTAAAGCCAATGTTGCACCAGCTCCACCTAAACTCACAAACCAAGGAATGAAACCTAATGCAGTAATATAAGGAATTGGCTGTCCAGCCAAGAATGCTTCAGTATTTGCAGTAATGAATGTTGTAAAAATTGGTGTACCTACCGCATTTAAAACAGATTGACCATGTATACCAACACACCATAATAATTGTGAAACAACCATATAAACCAAAATACCAGGATATGAATTTAAAGCAAAGACTAATGGTGAGAACAATTGTGTAACAAGTTCTGGTATTTGAATTCCCAGTACACAACGTAAAATGAAAAGAATTGATAAAGCTACAATACTTGGAATTAATGCTGAAAAAGATTTAGATACTGCAGGTGGAACACCTTCTGGAAAACGAATAACCCAGTTATGTTCAACAAACAATTGTAAGATTTTAACACAGAATATAGCAACCAAAAGCGCTGTAAATATCCCCTTAGAACCAAAATATGTAGTTGCCATAGCAAATTCTTCATCAACCTGTAAAATCATAAATCCAATAAATGAAATGATACCTCCCATTAATGGGTCTTGTTTAAAAGATTTTGACAAGTTATATCCAACTGAAAAAGCAACAAACAAAGCAATGATACCAATCGTCATTTGATTTGGAACATTCAACATAGCCTTATATGGTTCGACAATTTTCGCCCATGTATCATTTGGAAACTGTGCAATAATAATAAACAAACTACCAAAAATAGTGAAAGGGACAGTTGCAATCATACCATCTTTAATACCTGTTAAATAGGGATTTGTCGCTAATTTAGCAAATATTGGAGCAACTTTATCTTCCATAAATGACATAAATTTCTTCATATTTCTTCATCCTCTCCTCTGAATTTGTTATTCAGATCCTTTCTTAACTCCATATTATCATAATAATGTTTTAAAGTAAAGGATATAATGTTTAATTATTTAGATTATATTGTTAATACATTATTATCATATTTATATTCAACAATATTTTCTATACTGAAAAATTGATGAATTTCTCTTTGAAAAAAAGTTGAATGAGTAATTTATCAAAAAATAAAGAGGAATAGGATAAGTCAAAAGTTTATATTTATTATGCTATATGTTAGAACATTTCCTTTAGCAGTTATACACCATACCAGGATTATTAATTAATGATAGATATCTTTCTATATATTCATTATGAATGCAAAGCAAAGACTCTATCTGATCATTTGACCAAATAGAGCCTTTTTTATTTACCTTTATTTGTATAGTATTTTCTAACCAAAACTTGAGTTTTTCTAATATGTTTTTGAATTGTTTCTTTAGCAAGTTCTTTATCATTAGCAATAATAGCATCTAAAATAGCTTTATGTTCCTTTAATGCTGTTTCTAATCTTTCAGGTTGTGTAATAGAATGACGACTTGTCACAGAAACATAATAATGAACATCTTTTAATAATTGTTCAAAATATTGTGACTGAGTTGCCTGATAGATTGTCTCATGATAAAGAATATTTAAATCATTAATTTTCTCTTGTTCTTTTTTTCCAGTATAGAACTCCATCAATTCAAAAACATCCTTAATCTTAACCAAATGAATTTCATCCATACGATCAATTGCTAATTGAATAGCAAGCCCTTCTAAAGCCAAACGAATTTCAAACATATCATCTATATCCCTTGGTGAAAACCCTTTGACATAAACACCTTTATTAGGAATACTTTCCACCAAACCCTCTAATTCTAATTGTTTTAATGCTTCTCTAATTGGCGTTCTACTGATTTTTAATTCATTCGCTAAAGATAATTCATTGAGTTTTTGTCCATTCTCATATTCTTCATTTAAAATACGATCCCTCAATATATCAAATATCTTATTTCCTAAAGAGCCGTGCGATACCTGATCAAACAAACTGTGTGACGGCATATAATTTTCCTCCTATAATTTTTCAATAATAGCTTGAGTAAATTCAGTCGTTGTTGCAGTTCCTCCAATATCAGGAGTTACGATTTTTCCTTCCTCAACAACTGCTGCTAAAGCATCTCTTAACTGATTCGCTTCTTCTAATTTCCCCATTGCTTCTAACATCAATGCAAAAGCTAACAATAAAGCACTTGGATTTGCAATGTTTTGACCAGCAATATCTGGAGCACTTCCATGAACAGCTTCATAAATACGATATTCGTCTCCTATATTACCACTAGGAGCAAACCCTAATCCCCCAATTAATCCTGCACATAAATCTGAAACGATATCACCATATAGATTAGGTGCAACCAAAACATCAAATGTCTCAGGTCTTAGAACAAGCTGCATACACATATTATCAACAATAACTTCTTGTGCTTCGATATTTGGATAATCTCTTGCAACATCTCTAAATGCTTCCAAAAAAAGTCCATCTGTATATTTCATAATATTTGCTTTATGAATAGCTGTCACTTTGTGTCTATTATTCATTTTAGCATACTCAAAAGCATATCGGCAAATCTTTTCACTCGCTTCACGTGTAATTAATTTAATACCATTCGCCATATTATCATTAATCATATATTCAATACCTTTATATAAATCTTCAGTATTTTCTCTTATCATAACCAAATCAATATTTTCATATTTAGAATCAATTCCCTTAAATGAACGAATTGGTCTTACATTTGCATAGGTTGCAAACTGTTGTCTTAAAGCAACATTAACACTTCTAAATCCAGTACCAATTGGTGTTGCAGTTGGACCTTTTAATGCCCATTTATATTCTTTTATCGCATCAACCAATCCTGGTTCAAAAACTTCTTTTGTCGTTGTGGCATATTCAGCCCCAGCCTGATATGTGATCCATTCAATATCTAATTTCATTGCCTCGGTAATATTTTCGACACTCTTTGCAATTTCTGGTCCAATGCCATCTCCAGGTATTAAAACTGCTTTCATTAAAAATCTCCCCCTAACTCTTTAATTGCATTTAATAATCCACCTTGTAAAATCATTACTTTTTCTCTAGGTGCCAATGATAACTTGGCAACAATAGTTTCTTTTGTATTTATATTTTGAACAGTCACATCTGTCCCATTTTCTACTGCATCTTTGACATCTAATAAAACATATTCATCTTGATCATTGAAGAAATCATATCCTACTTGATCAATTATCAATGGTAAGATTCCATTATTAATTAAGTTTGATCTATGAATTCTCGCAAATGATAAGGCAAAAATAGCTTTGATTTTCAAGTAATTAGGAACTAATGCTGCATGTTCTCTTGAAGAACCTTGACCATAATTGTCTCCTCCAACAATAAATCCTCCACCATTTTCAATTGCACGATGATAGAATTGATCATCAACTTTACAGAAAGAGAATTTAGCCAAATGAGGAACATTTGAACGATAAGGTAATAATTTAGAATCTGAAGGAACAATATGATCTGTTGAAATATTATCTCCAACTTTAAGCACCATCTTTCCTTGAATATTTTTTGCTAATTTTTCTCCTCTTGGAACAGGTTTTATATTTGGTCCCATATAAACCTCTGTATAAGGATCGTAATCATTAATAAAGAAGTTTGCATTCTTAATAAATGGTGTACTTGGAACTTCCTCTAAATACATATCATCTTCAAACATTGATGAAAAACATCCTTTCACAGCTGAAAGTGCAGCAACTTCTGGTGAAACCAAATAAACACCTGCATCATTTGTTCCAGAACGTCCTTTAAAATTACGATTAATCGTTCTTAATGAGACACCCTTTGATAATGGTGCCTGCCCCATACCAATGCAAGGTCCACATCCACATTCAAGAATTCTTGCGCCAGCCTGAATCATATCAGCCAAAGCTCCATTCTCTGATAGCATTGCTAGAATACTTGAAGAACCAGGTGCAATAACAAGTGAAACATGCTCTGCAACTTTTCGCCCTTTTAAGATTTTAGCAGCTCTCATCATATCAGCAAATGATGAATTCGTACATGATCCAATAACAACTTGATTGATAGCCATTCCTTCTAATTCTCTAGCTGGAACAACAGCATCTGGACTATGTGGCTTTGCAACCATAGGCTCTAATGTAGACATATCAATTTCTAATACCTGATCATAAGTTGCATCAGCATCAGCTTTCATTTCAACATAATCATTCTCTCTACCCTGTTGTTTTAAATATTCAAGAGTTCTTTTATCAGTTGGAAAAACTGAAGTTGTTGCACCAAGTTCTGCTCCCATATTACAAATTGTTGCACGATCAGTTAAAGACAGTGTTGCAATTCCTTCACCTGTATATTCAACAATTTTATTAACGCCACCTTTAACGCTTAATTCTTGTAAAACTTTTAAAATAATATCTTTCGCACTAACCCATGGTGCTTTTTGACCAGTTAAATTGACTTGAATCACTGATGGACATTGTAAGTAATATTTTCCTGTTGCCATTGCTACAGCAACATCTAATCCCCCTGCTCCAATCGCAATCATTCCCATTGCTCCACAAGTTGGTGTATGTGAATCACTTCCCACTAATGTTTCTCCAGGTTTAGAAAAGTTTTCTAATTGAAGTTGGTGACATACACCATTTCCTGGCTTAGAAAATGTAATTCCATGTTTTTTAGCCACACTACGAATAAACTCATGATCATCCATATTTTCAAATCCAGTCTGTAACATATTGTGATCAATATACGCCACTGCTTTATCCACCGCTACATGTCCCACTTCCATAGCTTCTAACTGTAAGTATGCCATCGTTCCAGTTGAATCCTGTGTAAGTGTTTGATCAATCTGTATACAAATTTGTTCTCCCGGAACAAGTTTCCCCTCTTTTAAATGTGAACTTAAAATCTTATATGCTAAATTCATATAACCCCACCTTTCTTTATTGTATACAATTATACATTATAGAGTATATACAATCAATATTATTATTTTATTTTTTAGCAGATTTTGATAACAACAAATATTTATTTTAAATATAGGGTGTAATATGTTACAATAGTTGCGGTGATAAAAATGATATTAGCTTGCTCATCTTTAAAGAAATCATTCCAAGGGATTGATTTGCTTAAAGATATAACTTTTAAAATTGAAGAACATGATAAATTAGCTATCATTGGTGTTAATGGTGCTGGAAAAACAACACTTCTTAAAATTCTTTGTGAAGAAGAATCTTATGATAGTGGTGATATTTTTAAGTCCAAAGAATCAACGATTGGCTATTTATCTCAACATAATACAATTGATCCTCAATTAACAGTCTATGACGCCTTACTCAATGTATTTCAACCACTTATCAAAAAAGAAGAACGTCTCCGCGTTTTAGAACAACTCATGACAACAACTCAAGATTTAGATTCTATTATGAAAGAATATGACCAACTCTCTTATGAGTTTGAAAGAGATGGTGGATATACATATCAAAGTCAAATTAAAGGTGTCTTAAAGGGGCTTGGCTTTGAAGAAGAGACTTGGAATATGACAATGAGTATTTTATCTGGTGGTCAAAAAACCAGAATTGCATTAGGAAGATTATTGTTGTTAAAACCAAGTTTACTTTTACTTGATGAACCAACCAATCATTTAGATGTTGAATCTATTGAATGGTTAGAAGCTTATCTTAAAAGTTATCCTCATGCGATTATTATGGTTTCTCATGATAGATACTTTATTGATCAAGTCACGAATCAAATTATTGAAATAGAAAACGGAAAATCAACCTTATATAAATGCTCATATCAAGAATATGCTATTATAAAAAAGCATAATCGTGAAGTTGATTTAAAACATTATATAGATAATCAAAAAGAAATCAAAAGAATGCAGGAAAGTATTGATCTTTTAAAATCATATAATCGTGAAAAACAAGTTAAACGTGCTGAAAGTAAAGAAAAAGCCTTAGAAAAAATGGAAAAAGTAGAAAGACCTGATGCCTTACCTCAATCCATGAAGATTCAGTTTCAGCCTGTTGTAGAATCAGGTTATGATGTTTTAAAAGTCAAAGATTTAGCTATGGCTTTTGATCAGCCACTGTTTGAAAATATTCATTTTGAAGTGAAGAAACAAGAAAGAGTCGCTTTAATTGGACCTAATGGGATTGGGAAGACAACACTTTTTCAAATTCTATTAGGGCGCCTTTCTCAAAAAAGTGGAAAAATCAAATTAGGTAGTAAAGTCATGATTGGGTACTATGACCAAGAACATACATCACTCTCTTTCAACAAAACAATATTTCAAGAGATTAGTGATACATATCCTCAAATGAATAACACTGAAATTAGAAGTGCCTGTGCTTCATTTCAATTCAAAGGCGATGACGCTTTTAAAACCATTGATGTTTTATCTGGTGGCGAACGTGGTCGTGTTGTTTTAATGAAGTTACTGTTATCAAGATGTAATTTCCTTGTCCTTGATGAACCTACCAATCATCTAGACATTGAATCAAAAGAAGTTTTAGAAGATGCTTTAATGTCTTTTCAAGGAACAATTCTTTTTATTAGTCATGATCGTTATTTTATTAATAAGCTCTCTACAAAAGTGGTTGAAATGACTGCTCATGGCTCACATACATATTCTGGTAACTATACAACTTATCTAGATCATAAAAATGAAGTTAAGGTTGAAAAAGAAAAAAACACTTCATATCTTGAACAAAAGAAAAGTCAGTCAGAGACTCGTAAACAACAAAATCAAATCAAAAAGATTGAAAAACAAATTTCTGAACTTGAATTAAAAATAAGTCAATATAATGAATCTCTTCATAATGAAGAGATATTAAATGACTATCAAAAATATAATGAAACTATAAAATGTATAGATGATTCTCAATATCAATTAGAACAATTATTAGAAACATGGGAAGAGTTACAGTCTTAGTTGGATATTATTATCCAACTTTTTATTTTCTCTTGTTCAAAGCAAGATTTTTTATATCTGAAATATAGCATAAGTTAAACGGATGACAATCCAAAAAAGATATGAAACTGATAAATTGCCTTGATTTATAACAAGATAGTTTGTTAAGAGCCATAAAATGAACAAAAAAAGCATCTTATGATGCTTAAGAAATGATTGTCTGCTTGCCTAAATAATCTTCTAAAAAAGATAATTTCCTCTTTGTCCGCTTCCATGCTAATGTTTCATAAATAGCGCAGTATTTATCAGCTAATAAAACAATATAACTCTCACGATATTTTGGCAGTTTTAATGTGAGCGGAAACATATGCTTCAAAATAATGTCTTTCTCACATTCAGTTAATTCAAAATCTTGACTCGCATTTTCCCATGCACGACGAGGATGATCAAACGCATGACGTCTATTTTCAGTTGATGGTATATGCCAATCATAGAGAAAATAATCATGAAGAAGTGCTCCACGGACAAGACTCCGCTCATTAATTTTGATACGAAGTTTTCCAGCTATACAAAGACTCATATAAGCAACAAACAAAGAGTGATTATATGTGCTTAACCTACCATGTTGTATAAATGTTTTTTCTAATTGCATATTCTTGGAGTTTAAGATATCAAAACCATGTTCATTTAATTGTATGATTGCATATATATTTTTCACAGTTTTCACCTCTTTGTATATCTATTGTACAAATATATGTTCTTATTTGCAAATAAATTCATGATTATTTTCATATCTTAAAAACTTTTTTCACAAAATGAAAGAACGTTATTCAAACCATCTTTTTATGTATAATGACAATGTAAATAAAATGCAAAGGAGAATGAATAATGTTACACAAAAACTTAAAACCATTTCCTCAAGATTTTCTTTGGGGAGCAAGTACTTCTGCATATCAAGTAGAAGGTGCAAATTTAGAAGACGGAAAAGGACCTTCTTGTCAAGATGTTAAAGAAGTACCAGAAGGAACATCTGATTTAACAGTTTGTGCAGATCAATATCATAGATATAAAGAAGATATTGCTTTAATGGCTGAAATGGGATTCAAAACTTATCGTTTTTCTATTTCTTGGTCAAGAATTATCCCTGAAGGAACAGGAGCAGTCAATCCAAAAGGAATTGAGTATTATAACAATCTGATTGATGAATGTTTAAAATATGGTATTGAACCATTAGTCACAATGTTCCATTTCGATATGCCTGCTGCATTAGATGAACGTGGTTCTTGGTCTAATAGAGAATCAGTTGATTGGTTCTTAAACTTTGCAAAAGTTATGTATGAAAACTTTGGTGACAGAGTGAAATACTGGTTAACAATCAATGAACAAAATATGTTAACATTAGTTGGACCAGTTATTGGTACATTAACTATACCTGAAGGTTGTACAAATGAATTAAAAGAAATCTATCAGCAAAACCATCATATGTTAGTTGCTCAGGCGAAAGCAATGGCATTATGTCATGAGATGTTACCAGGAGCGAAAATTGGACCCGCACCAAATATCTCATTAGTTTATCCAGCAAGCTGTAAACCAGAAGATAACTTAGCTGCACAAAACTATAATGCTGTGAGAAACTGGTTATATTTAGATATGGCAGTTTATGGTGTATATAACAATTTAGTATGGGCTTGGTTAGAAGAACATGATGCTACTCCTGATTTTGCTGAAGGTGATGCAGAAGCTTTAAAGAGTGGACATCCTGACTTTATTGGTTTTAACTACTATAATACAGCAACTTGTGAATGGGAAGATGGTTCTGTTGAATGTGATGGTGCAGCTGATCAACAAACAGCTCGTGGTGAAAAAGGAATGTTCAAAGGATTTAGAAACCCTCACTTACCAACAACTGAATTTGGATGGGAAATTGATCCTATGGGATTTAGAGCAACTATTCGTGAAATGTATTCTAGATATCGTTTACCAATGATTGTTACTGAAAATGGATTAGGTGCTTATGATAAATTAGAAGACGGAAAAGTACATGATCCATATAGAATTGAATATCTAAGAAAACATATTGAACAAGTTCAATTAGCAATTAGTGATGGTTGTGAAATGATGGGATATTGTCCTTGGTCTGCAATTGACTTAATTTCTACTCATGAGGGTATGGTAAAACGTTATGGTTTTATTTATGTAGATAGAGAAGAATTTGATTTAAAAACATTAGATAGATATAGAAAAGACTCTTTCTATTGGTATAAAAAAGTTATTGCTACAAATGGTGAAGATTTAACAGATTAATAAGATGAGAACTTGTCAGTTATGACAAGTTCTTTTATAATATATCAAGAGGTGCTACCATGAAAAAAATAAAATATTTTATCCCATCTATACTATTTATGATTATTATCTTTTGGTTTTCACATCAAACAGGAACTGAATCATCTGGTTTGAGTACATATATTGTCAATTGGCTTGAGAATCATTTACATATTATTGTTCCAGAACTGATTATAAGAAAGATGGCTCATATGGGCGAATATGCCTTACTCACATTCACTTTTATTTATGGGTTTTCTAAGAATAAATTCATATTGCAAAAAGTTCTCCTTTTCTCTTTGTCTGCAACGTTTCTATATGCTTGTAGTGATGAGTTTCATCAATTATTTATTGTTGGGAGGTCTGGTCAATTGGCTGATGTCATGATTGATACGACAGGTGGAATAATCGCCATTATTCTCTTTTATTTCATTAAAAAGAAAAAGTGTTATTCGCAAGAATAGCACTTTATTCATAAGTTAATAAACCTTGTTTCTTTAGAATGGGTTTAAATATTTTCATAAAGATACCAAGTGTAGGACCAAAAGTCAACATTCCTAAAATTGTTCCTATCCCAATAGACCATGAAATATTAAATATAAGTGTTAATATCACAACAATTAAGACACTGATAACATCTGCTGCCTGTCTGACAACATGAAACTTAACTGGAATGATATCTGTTAAAGCCATACAAAATCCTTCTAATGCAAATGTAACTTCATCTAATAACATAACAATGGAAACTCCAAATGCACAAACAGTACTTGCTATGATATACATAATAATCCCACCTGCAAATGATTGAAATTCAAAAATTAAAAGTTCATAAAACACAAAATTAATAACCATCCCTAATAAAACACTCAGAGGAATCTGTAATAATTGAATCCATCTAAATTTCTTTCTTAAGATAATAATCTGACCAACAACACAAGTACAATTAAAGATCATCCCCATTGTTCCAACCTCAATACCAATTAAATCTGATACTGATTTTGCCATTGCATCCCAAGCTCCAACTCCAATTCCTGATTTCAGTGTAAATGCACAGCCTGTTCCAACAATCATAAATGCCAAAACAATCAATATATATCTTTTACTTTTTACATTCATACTTCTTCCTCCACAGTGTTATCTATTATATAGAATCTCATGAAATTGTCTCAATTATTTCACAAAATGAAAAAAGTTTTCAAAATAGAAAAAAAGAAACTAAAGTTTCTTTTCCATTAAGTAACGTCTTAATCTGACACCTCTTCTTTCAACAGTTTGTTCTGATAATTCAATAAATCCCTTCGCTTCAAAAAAGGGTTTAGATGTAATAGAAGCAGCAGTATTTATAAAAGCAATTCCCTTTGCCCTCACATACTTTTCTAACTGCTCCAAAATAAGCGAAGCAACACCTTGATGTAAATATTCATGACTTACATAGAGTCTGTCTAAATATCCAGTTTCCCCTACATTACCAAAGCCTATAATTTTCCCATCTTCTTCAACAACTAAAGTATGATTCTTATTTAAGGATGCCTCCCAACGATAAATATCTGGATCTTGAGGCGCCCAAGCATCTAATTGTTCCTTAGCATAATCATTTATACATACAGAATGTACATTATCATAAAATAACTTCAGAACAACTTCTAAATCAGTTGGCATATAAAGTCTTGTTTTCATTTTACCCACTCCTTCCTTTGAAAAATATTATACCACAAAATCATGAATTAAAAAAGGAGTTCATTAACTCCTTATCAGTTAGATTCCAAATAACAAATCCATATATGTTGGCATTGGCCAATATTTTTCATCAACTTTTGTTTCAATAATATCTACTGTTTCACGCAGTGCATTCATTGCTGCAAATACACCATCTCTCCAAATAATAGATTGATCCATGATATCAGCATCGCAGGCCTGCGCTCTGATAATTTCAGTATCTAAATTTTCCATTTTTATCTTCATATCTGAAATTAATTCTGATAGCACTTTAACATCATCTACTAAGAAGCCGTTATCAACACCAGTTTGTTTTACTTTTAATGCTGTTGATGCTAACTCTTTTAAATAAGCAAGAGCAGCAGGATAAATCTCATTTCTCGCCATCTTACTTGCAGTTAGAGCTTCTACCTGTATTGCTTTATTATAATTATCTAATAATATTTCATAACGTGATGCTAACTCAATTCTAGAATAAACACCTTGTCTATCTAGCATTTCAATATTTTTTTCTTCTTTCAAACATTTCATAGCATCTACTGTATTTTTATGATTAGCTAATCCACGTCTTACTGCTTCAGCTTCCCATTCTGCAGAATATCCATCGCCATTAAAAATAATACGTCGATGCTCTGAAAGGAATTCCTTAATGACTTCCATTGGTGTTTTTCCACCTTTAATTTCTTTAGCCATAATTCCCATTTCTTCAGCCAAAATCGTATTAAGAATTGTATTTGGTCCTGCAATAGATTGTGATGAACCAACTGCACGAAATTCAAATTTATTCCCTGTAAAAGCAAATGGAGATGTTCTGTTGCGATCAGTATTATCTTTAGAAAAATCTGGAACAACTGATACACCTGTCTGGAAACGTCCAGTATTGATGTCCTCTAATTCTTTTCCATCAACAATTGCATCAATTAATTTATCTAGTTCTTCTCCTAAAAACATTGAAATAATTGCAGGGGGAGCTTCATTAGCACCTAATCTATGATCATTACCAGCACTAGCAATAGACATACGTAATAAATCTGCATATTCATCTACTGCCTTAATTGTACAAGCTAATGCAGCAATAAAAGGTAAGTTATTCGCTGGATTATCTCCTGGATTAAATAAATTCACACCTGTATTTGTGATAACTGACCAGTTATCATGTTTACCAGAACCATTGACTCCTTCAAATGGTTTTTCATGCAATAGACATCTTAAACCATGCTTTTTTGCAATATCTTGCATTAATTGCATGAGAAGATGATTATTATCTGTTGTAATATTTACATTTCGATAAACACATGCAACTTCATGCTGAGCAGGAGCAACCTCATTATGTTTTGTTTTTGATGGAATCCCATACTTCCACAATTCTTTATCTAATTCTTTCATAAAAGCTGAAACTTTACGTTTAATACTTCCAAAATAATGATCCTCTAACTCCTGACCTTTTGGTGCCATAGCTCCAAATAAAGTTCTACCAGTTAATTTTAAATCCATTCGCTTTTGATAATATTCATCAGCAACCAAGAAATATTCTTGCTCGCTTCCTACAGATGCACTAACTTGTGTAACACCTTCCAAACCTAATAAAGGCAACAATTCACATGATGCTTTTGACAAAGCATCAACTGCTTTTAATAAAGGTGTTTTTTTATCTAACGCCTCTCCTGTATATGAACAAAATAATGTTGGGATATACAACGAACCATCTTTTACAAATGCTGGAGATGTACAATCCCAAGCAGTATATCCTCTTGCTTCGAAAGTTGCACGTAATCCTCCTGATGGGAAAGAAGATGCATCTGGCTCCCCTTTTCTTAACGTTTTTCCACTAAATTCAAGTAAAGCTTTATTCCCATCTGGTTCTAAAAAAGCATCATGTTTTTCTGCTGTTAAACCAGTCATTGGTGTAAACCAATGCGTAAAATGAGTTGCACCATTCTCAACAGCCCAGATTTTCATTGCATTAGCAATAACTGTTGCAGTTTCTTTAGGTAAAGGTTCTCCATTATCTAGAGCCTCATGAAAAGCTTTATAAGTAGATTTAGGAATACGTTCTTTCATAACATCATCACTAAATGTTAAACAGCCATAATCTTCTAGTAATTCATTCATATCCATTGATTAGTTCCCCCTTGTCATCACCCATTGTATCAATTTATGTCGACTCTGTCTACACAAAATAATCAATGTTTTTGAGGCTATTATATAGCCTTTGTGTAGGCATGTCAACATCGTTATAATATTGAAATATTGATATAAATATATTTATATTCCTATTGTATTTTTAAAAAGAAAGATTATACTTATATGCAGAGGTGAAAATTATGTTTAGTCAATTTAAAGCATTAATCATTCATAGCCATAAGGAAGCGAATGATCAAATAAAAGCATTTCTGGAAGATAAAGGATATCTTTGTAATCAGGTTATTCAATTCAAGGAACTTGAAGAATATTATGAAAATCATAGTTATGATTGTATTATTATTGAAGATGAGTTCCCTAGATTAAAAACGAATGAATTTCTTGTTCAGACCAAATTACGTGGACAGCCAATTCTCATTGTTATTAGTGATACATTATCATCAGATTATTTAGAGTCATTACTAAATGCAGGAGCAGATGATTATGTCACGATCCCATATAAACTCAAGGATATAGAATCAAAAATACAATCAGTCTATAAAAATGGGATTTTGAAACCAAGACGTATTTATAGATTTAAAGATATTGTTGTAGATACAACAGCAAGAACTTGTTCATGTGCAAACAAACCGCTTAATCTTACTAAAAACGAATTTAAACTATTAACAATTCTTATTTCTCACCCATATCAGCCTTTTTCTATTTCTTATCTATTTGAAGAAGTGTGGGGTTCATCTATTTATGAAGATGGAACTTCAATTCCTGGACTGATGAGTAATCTTATCATGAAATTAAGACTCATTAATAATGATCAAGAATATATTAAACGTTTTGGTAAAGATAGCTACAAAATGGCATTTTAAAAGGAATCGGATGATTAATCTGATTCCTTTTGCTTTTCTCTAGCAGCTTTTTTTTCTGCTTTTCTTTTTTCTTTACGTTGTTGTTTTTCTAATTGTCTATGAACATCAGTATATGCTTTCACTGTACAGTGAATTCTTTTATTTTCTTTCATAACAGCTGCTACGAACTCTACACGTTGTTTAGGGAAGCAGCAATAACGTTTTTTTGTATTTGTATATATTTCAATAGCATGTGGTCTTGTTGCAATATCAGCCCAACGAGAAACTGGATCACAAATTGTTTCACATTCCATCAAATCAACTTGACGTTTTCTCCATAAACGATAATGTATAGATAAACTCTTCTTTCCTATGATATATTTATATGGTCTAAATCCTAAGAAGAAAATACAACATAGTACACCAAATATTGCTATTGTTATGAATGTATTCATATCCTTAGTCACGGCAACATAGATTGTATATAATGCATATGCACATAAGAATATGATCGTTGCAACGTTCATTCTGACTTTAAATTCTTTTTCCATAAAAGCCTCACTTTCTTTTCTATTATACATGATTTATTACCAAATAACAACGCTTATTCATTACAAACATTATCCTATTGGTCAGATAGAAAAGAGATATTTTTTATTAAAAAAGGACGGTGTGTACCGTCCCTTTAATTTTTACTATCTTACAAATCTTATTCTGCAGCAGCAGCTTGTTTGTTTTGATATTTTTCGTAAGCAATTAAGAATGGGATATAAATTACTGTTGCAAAAGCAATTGCAATAATTTGGCTTACAGCTCCCATAATGTTTCCACCTGTTGCTAAGAATCCTAACAAGATTGGTGGCATTGTCCAAGGTACTTCAAGTACAACTGGTGGACAGAATTTCATAGTTACTAACAAGTATCCAAGACCGATACAAAGTGCTGGAGCTAAGATAAATGGAATACCTAAGATTGGGTTTAATACTAATGGAATACCGAATGTTACAGTTTCATTAATGTTGAATAAACCAGGAACGATAGATAATGTAGCGATTGCACGGTTATCTTCACGTTTAGAGAAGATAAAGATTGCAATAACTAAACCTAAAGTTACCCCAGAACCTCCCCATTCAGCAAACATTTGCATCATACCAAGGTTGAATGTATAGTATCCATGAGCTTTAATTTCTGGAGTTAAAGGAACTGATTTACCATCTGTAAATAATGCAGTATTTGCATATAACATAGGTTTGAAGATTGGTTCTTTAACAGCAGCTAACATGTTGTTACCATGAATACCTACTAACCAGAATAAAGAGATAAGTACATACATGAACATAACAGCGATTACATTGTCACCGATGATATTCATTAATGGTTCTTGAACAGAAGTTTTAATTAAGTCATTCAAGTATGAACCTGAAGCTAATTTCACTAACCATCCAATAGTACCTACAACTAATAAAGTTAAGAAAGTTGGAATTAAAACTTCGAATGCACGAGCAACACCAGGTGGTACTTGTTCAGGCATTTTAATTTTTAATGCGTCCATCTTACGGAATAAGTTATAGATTTCAAGAGCGATGATACCTACTAATAATGCAGTAAATAACCCAGTTGCTCCTAAATAACTACCTTCGAAACCACCTACAGTAGTGATAGCTTCAGTTCCAGCTGGTAATACAGCACCAGATGCTAAAGCATCAGTACCTTGCCAGATGTTTGTTGTAGTTGGAGTAACAACAGCCCATGACATGAATCCAAGAACTGCAGGGAAAGCACCAGTTTCACCATTAGCTTCTCCGATTTCTTGAGCTACTAACATTACGATACCAATTGAAATACATGAGATTGTACAAAAAGAAATTGCAGCAAATACGTCATTGATAGGTTTTAAAGCCATAATTGGTTCAAAAATTCCACCAAGACCTTGTGCGTTACCTTCGACAACGTTATCATTAACTAAAACGTTTGTCCAAAGTACACCGATAGCACCAGCGATAGTTGCTGGCATGAAGTTTTGGAATGCGTTCTTGATTGCGCCTAAATATTTATTTTGACCACACCAAGCACCAACGCGTCCAAGCTTATCAGCAAAAGCGTCCATATTTTTTTCCTCCCTTAAAATATTTTTGACACTAATAGTATAAGATTTATTTTATAAAAAGTCAATGCTTTTAAAACAAAAGTATGGTACTTTTCAAAAAAAGTACCATTTTAGGCTATAATTTGTTTTGATTTTTTTTCGACATTTTATGCGTAATCATAACCACGCCTAAAAGAAGTGGTATGTACAGACCCTATAAGGGTCTTTTGTTGCGGAGGTCTTCACCTATCGA